>NZ_KV815381.1:0-12374 GCF_001814225.1 Neisseria sp. HMSC070F02
ATTTCGTTAACAGACTATTTTTGCAAAGGTCTCCGCCTGCTGCCGCCCGAAAAGCGTGATGCGCTGATGGTGCTGCTGCATAATCCGGACGACGGATAACCGGTGAAAACGGAAAATGCCCGGGTGGTGTTGCCTGTGCCTGTTTGGACAAGCGTTCTTGAGGGCGGTAAAATCAAGGTTTGCCCGAAAAGGGCAGGGCGATATGCCGCGCTTGGATTTTGTGCGCGGTTTTTCGCGTTGGAAGCAATCATTGTCTGTTTGAATATTTAATGCCGTCTGAAACGTCCGGACGCGCCCCCGTTCCCTATGAAAAAACCGACCGATACCCTACCCGTTAATCTGCAACGCCGCCGCCTGTTGTGTGCCGCCGGTGCGTTGTTGCTCAGTCCTCTGGCGCACGCCGGCGCGCAACGTGAGGAAACGCTTGCCGACGATGTGGCTTCCGTGATGAGGAGTTCTGTCGGCAGCGTCAATCCGCCGAGGCTGGTGTTTGACAATCCGAAAGAGGGCGAACGTTGGTTGTCTGCCATGTCGGCACGTTTGGCAAGGTTCGTCCCCGAGGAGGAGGAGCGGCGCAGGCTGCTGGTCAATATCCAGTACGAAAGCAGCCGGGCCGGTTTGGATACGCAGATTGTGTTGGGGCTGATTGAGGTGGAAAGCGCGTTCCGCCAGTATGCAATCAGCGGTGTCGGCGCGCGCGGCCTGATGCAGGTTATGCCGTTTTGGAAAAACTACATCGGCAAACCGGCGCACAACCTGTTCGACATCCGCACCAACCTGCGTTACGGCTGTACCATCCTGCGCCATTACCGGAATCTTGAAAAAGGCAACATCGTCCGCGCGCTTGCCCGCTTTAACGGCAGCTTGGGCAGCAATAAATATCCGAACGCCGTTTTGGGCGCGTGGCGCAACCGCTGGCAGTGGCGTTGATTTTGAACCCGCGCCGCAACCGAAATACGGCGAATCCTGTATAATCCGAAAATCTGTTCACTGGAAGTTCAGACGGCATTGCAACTGTTAATGCCGTCTGAAAAAATATGATGGCAAGAGACAACCGCATCCAAATGTTTCCGCACGAATGGCGCGCCAGTACGACGCTTTCCGGCGTGTACGCGCTGCGTATGCTGGGTATGTTCCTCGTGCTGCCCGTATTGGCGGTGTATGCCGCCTCGCTGCCCGGCGCGGAAGGCAACAAAACGCTGGTCGGGCTGGCAATGGGCATTTACGGGCTGACACAGGCTCTGCTGCAACTGCCTTTGGGCATCGCTTCCGACAAGTTCGGGCGCAAGAAAACCATTTATGCGGGACTGGTCGTGTTTGCGGCGGGCAGCTTTCTTGCCGCCGCCGCCGATACGCTGCCCATGCTGGTCGCCGCACGCGCCATACAGGGTGCAGGGGCGGTCAGTGCGGCGGTTACCGCGCTGCTGGCGGATTTGACGCGCGACGGCGTACGTACCCGCGCAATGGCGATGATCGGTTTGAGTATCGGTTTGACGTTTTCGGTCAGCCTCGTCGTTGCCCCCGTGATTGCCGACGCGGTCGGCGTTCGCGGACTGTTTATGCTGACCGGCATTCTGACCGTCATCAGCATCGGCGTGGTGGCGTGGATGACTCCCGATCCCGAAGTTTCCAAGCTGCACGAAGATACGCAGGCGCAGCCTTCGCGCATAGGCGAAGTTTTGAAAAACCGTAGGCTGCTGACGCTTGATTTCGGCATTTTCGCCCTGCACGCCGCACAAATGGCATTGTTTACCGCGCTGCCTTTCGCGATGACCCAGCTCGGTTTGGAAAAAATACAGCATTGGAAAGTCTATCTGCCTTCGACCATTACGGGCTTGGTGGTGATGGTTCCGCTGATTATCGTCGGCGAGACGCGCAACAAGCTTAAGCAGGTTTTTGTTTTGGGTATCGTCTGTATTGCGGCGGCGCAGCTCGGTTTGCTGTCCGGTATGCGCTCGGTAGGCTTGATTACCGCTTATTTGGTTGTTTACTTTATCGGTTTTAATGTGTTGGAAGCGAGCCTGCCGTCTATGGTTTCCAAAATCGCGCCGTCCGACCTGAAGGGTACGGCGATGGGCGTGTACAACACGATGCAGTCGCTCGGACTGTTTGCCGGCGGCGCGGCAGGCGGTTTGCTGTTTCAAAAATACGGCTTTTCCGGCGTGTTTGCCTTTTGCAGTATATTGATGCTGCTGTGGCTGGTAATTGCCGTTTTATCGCCTGCGCCCAAGCCCGTCAAAAACCTCAGTTACCCTGTCGGCGGCGTGTGGCAGGGCAATCAGGAAGGGTTATACCGCGCCTTGTCGGAGCTTGAGGGTGTGGAAGACATCGGTTTCAGTTTCGACGGGCAGACCGTCTATCTCAAAGTGTTGCAGAAGGGTTTCGATCAGGCTGCCGCTGAAAAAATCATCACAGGAGTTTAAAAAATGTCATTGAACAAAGTCATCCTCATCGGCCGCCTCGGACGCGATCCCGAAGTGCGCTATATGCCCAACGGCGAGGCGGTTTGTAATTTCAGCGTCGCCACCAGCGAAACTTGGAACGACCGCAACGGCCAACGTGTAGAGCGTACTGAGTGGCACAACATCACCATGTACCGCAAACTGGCGGAAATTGCCGGGCAATACCTCAAAAAAGGCGGGCTGGTTTATCTGGAAGGCAGAATCCAAAGCCGCAAATACCAAGGCAAAGACGGCATCGAACGCACCGCTTACGATATTGTCGCCAACGAAATGAAAATGTTGGGCGGGCGCAATGAAAACAGCGGCGGTGCGCCTTACGAGGAAGGTTACGGTCAGAGTCAGGAGGCTTACCAACGCCCCGCGCAGCAAAGCCGGCAGCCCGCCTCCGACGCGCCGTCCCATCCCCAAGAAGCACCAGCCGCGCCGCGCCGCCAACCCGTGCCTGCCGCCGCCCCGGTCGAGGACATTGACGACGATATCCCGTTCTGAATTTTACGGCCGGACATCCTCGCGGAGGGAAATCATAAAGGACGGAGAAACCTTAAACCTTACGGGGCAGGGTTTCTCTTTTTTGCATTTGGGCCGGCTTGTTGCCGCCCTTTGCGTTGGGCGGAACGTTGCGATTGCGCCGTTCGGGCGTTTTGAGGCAGTGATGCCTGCCGCACGTCCCCGCTGTTTTCAGACGGTATAGTGGATTAACAAAAATCAGGACAAGGCGACCGAAGCCGCAGACAGTACAGATAGTACGGAACCGATTCACTTGGTGCTTAGCACCTTTAGAGAATCGTTCTCTTCGAGCTAGGGCGAGGCAACGCCGTACTGGTTTTTGTTAATCCACTATATTTTAAAATTCAGGCGGTGTTTTCAAATAGCGCGAAGCAATAGCCGAGCTTCAGCCGGTTTGTTTGAAATCAAAGGGTTGGAATTAAACGCCAAACGCTTGAACCATTATTGCCCGATGCGGCAAACCGGCATCGTCCGGCAATACGGTTGTTTAAAAATAGGAAAATCAGGATGGAAAACCAAAGGCCGCACCTAGGCTTCGCGTTGGCACTTTTGGCGGCGATGACGTGGGGAACGCTGCCGATTGCCGTGCGGCAGGTATTGAAGTTTGTCGATGCGCCGACGCTGGTGTGGGTGCGTTTTACCGTGGCGGCGGCGGTATTGTTTGTTTTGCTGGCATTGGGCGGGCGGCTGCCGAAGCGGCGGGATTTTTCTTGGTGCTCATTCAGGCTGCTGCTGCTCGGCGTGGCGGGCATTTCGGCAAACTTTGTGCTGATTGCCCAAGGGCTGCATTATATTTCGCCGACCACGACGCAGGTTTTGTGGCAGATTTCGCCGTTTACGATGATTGTTGTCGGCGTGTTGGTGTTTAAAGACCGGATGACTGCCGCTCAGAAAATCGGCTTGGTTTTGCTGCTTGCCGGTTTGCTTATGTTTTTTAACGATAAATTCGGCGAGTTGTCGGGTTTGGGCGCGTATGCGAAGGGCGTGTTGCTGTGTGCGGCAGGCAGTATGGCATGGGTGTGTTATGCCGTGGCGCAAAAGCTGCTGTCGGCGCAATTCGGACCGCAACAGATTCTGCTGTTGATTTATGCGGCAAGTGCCGCCGTGTTCCTGCCGTTTGCCAAACCGGCACACATCGGAAGTTTGGACGGTACGTTGGCGTGGGTTTGTTTTGCGTATTGCTGCTTGAATACGTTAATCGGTTACGGCTCGTTCGGCGAGGCGTTGAAACATTGGGAGGCTTCCAAAGTCAGCGCGGTAACAACCTTGCTCCCCGTGTTTACCGTAATATTTTCTTTGCTCGGGCATTATGTGATGCCTGATACTTTTGCCGCGCCGGATATGAACGGTTTGGGTTATGCCGGCGCACTGGTCGTGGTCGGGGGTGCGGTTACGGCGGCGGTGGGGGACAGGCTGTTCAAACGCCGCTAGTTCGCAGGCAACGGAAAATGCCGTCCGAACGAGGTTTCAGACGGCATTTTATTTGAGGGAAAGATTAGCGCGGATGAACCATATCGGCAGGAACGACCAGTTCGTCAAATTCTTCGCCCGTCAGCAAGCCCAACTCAACGGCGGTTTCGCGCAACGATTTGTTGTTTTTGTAGGCGGTTTTGGCGACTTTGGCGGCGTTTTCGTAACCGATTTTACGGTTTAACGCGGTAACGAGCATCAGGGAATGGTGCAGGAAATAGTCGATTTTTTCCGGTACGGGTTCGATGCCGATGGCGCAGTGTTCGTTGAAGCTGTTGCACGCGTCGCCCAAGAGGCGGATGGATTGCAAGAGGTTGTAGGCGATAACGGGCATATAGACGTTCAGCTCGAAATTGCCCGACGCGCCCGCCATGCCGATGGTAACGTCGTTGCCGAACACTTGGCAGCACACCATGGTCATCGCTTCGCATTGGGTCGGGTTGACTTTGCCCGGCATGATGGACGAACCCGGCTCGTTTTCGGGGATTTTGATTTCGCCCAAACCGCAGCGCGGGCCGCTTGCCAGCCAGCGGATGTCGTTGGCGATTTTATTCAGGCTTGCCGCCAGCGTTTTCAATGCGCCCGAAGCGGCAACGGCGGCATCGCGTCCGCCCAAGGCTTCAAATTTGTTCGGCGCGCTGACAAACGGCAAGCTGGACAATTCGGCGAGTTTGGCGGCGGCTTTTTCGGCGTATTCGGGATGGCTGTTCAAACCCGTGCCGACCGCCGTACCGCCCAAAGCAAGTTCATACAAGTCTTTAAGCGCGTCGTTCAGACGGCCTAAGCCGTGGTCGAGCTGGGAAACGTAGCCGGAAAATTCTTGGCCTAAAGTCAGCGGCGTCGCGTCCTGCAAGTGGGTGCGGCCGATTTTGACGATAGGGGCGAAGGCTTGGGCTTTTTTGTCCAAGGTGTCGCGCAGGGCTTTTACGGCGGGGATGAGGTGGCGGTTGATTTCAATCGCGGCGGCAACGTGGATGGCGGTCGGGAATGCGTCGTTGGTCGATTGCGCGTGGTTCACATGGTCGTTGGGATGGACGGGCTGATACGCCGCCAAACCCGTACCGGCGATTTCGTTGGCGCGGTTCGCCAGCACTTCGTTCATGTTCATATTGGACTGCGTGCCGGAGCCGGTCTGCCAAACCACTAAAGGAAACTGTCCGTCGAGCTTGCCGTTCAACACATCATCCGCCGCCTGCGTAATCAAATCCGCCTGTTCCGGCTTAATCCTGCCGAGGGAAACATTGGTCGCGGCAGCGGCTTTTTTCACCAACGCCAAAGCATAAATCAGCGGCTGCGGCAGGGTTTCGCCGCCGATTTTGAAATTGTTGCGGCTGCGCTGGGTCTGCGCGCCCCAATAGGCTTCGGACGGGACTTCGACATTGCCCATGGTGTCGTGTTCGGTGCGAGTGTTCATACGTTTCTCCTTTTGAAATGTGAATAAGAGTGATTCGCAAATATTATAATGGAGATTGGTGGAATGAGGAAGCATCAAGGCGGGAGGGCAAAAAAATGCCGTCTGAAAAGCGTTCAGACGGCATTTGTTTAGGAGTGGGGTTACAGCACTGATTTCACTGTATCGACCACATTGTCCACGGTAAAGCCGAATGCTTTGAAGAGTAAGTCGGCAGGGGCGGATTCGCCGAAGCGGTTGATGCCGACGACTGCGCCGTTCAGTCCGACATATTTGTACCAGCCGTCGGCGTGGCCGGCTTCTACGGCGATGCGCGGCAGGCTTTCGGGCAGGACGGCGGCTTGATAGGCGGCGTCTTGGCGGTCGAATACGTTGGTGGACGGCATGGAAACGACGCGCACGGCGATGTTTTGCGCGGCGAGGGCTTTTTGCGCTTCCAAAGCCAGCTCGACTTCTGAGCCGGTGGCAATGATGACGGCTTGGGCGTTGCCTTGGGCTTCGCTGATGATGTAGCCGCCGCGTTTGATGTCGTCCAGTTGTTGTTCGCTGCGCGCTTGGAATTTCAGGTTTTGACGGCTGAAAATCAGGCAGGACGGGTGATCGGCGGCTTTGACGGCTTCTGCCCAAGCCACCAGAGATTCGGCGGTGTCGCACGGACGCCATACGTCCATGTTCGGAATCAGGCGCAGGGTGGCGGTTTGCTCAATCGGCTGGTGGGTCGGGCCGTCTTCGCCCAAACCGATGGAATCGTGGGTGAACACAAATACAGGGTTGATTTTCATCAGTGCCGCCATGCGCAAGGCGTTGCGTTCGTATTCGCTAAACATCAGGAAGGTCGCGCCAAAGGGTTTTACGCCGCCGTGCAGGGCAAGACCGTTCATAATCGCACCCATACCGAACTCGCGCACGCCGTAGTGGATGTAGTTGCCGCCTTTGTCGCGGGTAACGGAGACGCTGTTTGACCAGTCGGTCAGGTTGGACGGGGTCAGGTCGGCCGAACCGCCCACCAATTCAGGCAACTCTTTTGCCAAGATTTCGATGCTGTTTTGGCTGGCTTTGCGGGTAGCGATGGTTTCGGCTTTGGCGCACACTTCTTTCAATGCCGTCTGAACGTATTCATCGAAATTGTCCGGCAGCTTTTTATCCATACGGCGCACAAATTCTGCGGCTTCGGCAGGATATTTGGCTTGATATTGCGCGAACAGTTCGTTCCAGTCGGCTTCCAGTTTCGCGCCTTGTTCTTTGGCATTCCACGCATCGTAAATTTCTTGCGGGATTTCAAAGGCGGGGTAAGTCCAGCCCAAATGTTTGCGCGTGGCTTCGATTTCGTCCGCGCCCAAAGGTGCGCCGTGGGTTTTGTGGCTGCCTTCTTTGTTGGCACTGCCTTTGCCGATTAAGGTTTTGCAGCAGATGATGGACGGTTTGCCGGTTTCGGCACGTGCGGCTTCGATGGCGGCTTGAATGGCGGCGGTGTCATGACCGTTTACGTTAGGAACGACGTGCCAGCCGTAGCTTTCAAAGCGTTGCGGGATGTTTTCGGTAAACCAGCCGTCCACTTTACCATCAATGGAAATATTGTTATCGTCATACAAAACAATCAGTTTGCCCAAGCCTAAAGTGCCGGCGAGCGAACAGGCTTCGTGCGATACGCCTTCCATCAGGCAGCCGTCGCCCATGAAGACGTAGGTGTAATGATCGACGATGTTCAAACCGTCTTTATTAAATTCGGCGGCAAGGATTTTTTCTGCCAATGCCATACCCACCGCGTTGGCAATCCCTTGCCCCAACGGGCCGGTCGTGGTTTCCACGCCGTCGGTGTAGCCGTATTCGGGATGGCCGGGGGTTTTGCTGTGCAGTTGGCGGAAGTTTTTCAAGTCTTCAATGCTTAGGTTGTAGCCGGTCAGGTGCAGCAGGCTGTACAACAGCATAGACGCGTGGCCGTTGGAGAGGACGAAGCGGTCGCGGTTGTAGAATTTGGGGTTGGCGGGATTGTGATTGAGGAATTTCGTCCACAATGTTTCCGCCATTTCCGCCATACCCATAGGCGCGCCGGGGTGGCCGGAATTGGCTTTTTGAACGGCATCGGCCGAGAGGAAGCGGATTGCGTTTGCCAGTTGAGACATTTTGTATTTTCCTTGCTGGTGTTTCGGATAAGTGGATAATCGGAAGGCGTTGATTATCGCCCGATTCGCTTATGCTTTCAAGAAAAGGGCGGACGCGTGGGAAGGCGGCGGCAGGGGACAGGCGGGGAAGGATTTTCGATTTGCGGGCGAAGCCTGACATTATTCCTTTTGAAATAAAAAGTTATAGATTGTGTGCCGGATTGTCGATAGCGTTTGTTTATGAGCTTGCGCCGTCGGTTCTGCCGATATGGGGGTGTCGGTTTTTTTAGTCTTTTTTTTAACCGTATTCGGATTTTGTTCGGGCGGTAAGGTAAAATCCAGGCGTTTTGATGCGGATGGGAAATGTATCCGCCCCATACATCCGGACGGCGCATAAAGTTGTACAATAGCGGAAATATATTTTGGGAAAAACGGATTTTCTCAAAACTTGAAACACAACGCCTTAAAAAACAAGAAAAATGACGTCTGAAAAGCAAACGGCGGCGGTAACGGGCAAACCATCAATCAAAAATCTAAGGAATGCAGAATGACCACGGAAAACCAAGCCGGCAATCCGGAATCCGGAATCGGCACGTCCGAACAAACAAAAGCCGCGCCGAAAGCGAAAAAAACATTCGATCCGCGAGCCAGCGTGATTCAAATCCATCCCGAAGGCGAACGCATCCATCCCAAAAAGGCGGAAGGACGGTTCGCCAAACTGCGTATCGCCGCCGTATTGGCGACGCAGTTTGTGTTTTACGTCATTCCGTGGTTCAACTGGAGCGGCAGGCAGGCTGTCGTTTTCAATATCCCCGAACGGCATTTCTTCATTTTCGGATTGTCGTTGGGGGTGGGCGATTTGATTTACCTTGCCTTGCTGCTGATGATTTGCGCCTTCGGGCTGTTTTGGTGGACGACGATTGCCGGGCGACTGTGGTGCGGCTATTCCTGCCCGCAAACGGTTTACACCGAAATTATGCTGTGGATCGACAACCTGGTCGAAGGCGATAGGAACAAACGGCTGAAACTGGAAAAATCGCCGTGGAATTTCACTAAAATCCGCATCAAAGCCACCAAATACCTGCTGATTTTCCTTGTCTGCGCGTGGACGGGCATCACGTTTGCAGGCTGGTTTGTCCCTATCCGCCAGTTCGTTCCCGATTTATTCACTGGAGCAGCAGGCGGCGGCGCGATGTTTGCCACAGCGTTTTACGGCTTTATGACCTTCTTCTTCGCCCACATTATGCGCGAAAAAGTATGCCTGCATATGTGTCCGTATGCACGTTTCCAAAGCGCGATGTTCGACAAGGACACGCTGATTGTTTCTTATGACGCGGAACGCGGCGAACCGCGCGGCGCGCGCAAGAAAACGGTCAATAAGGAAGAGGCGGGTTTGGGCGACTGCATCAACTGTGCGATGTGCGTCCAAGTCTGCCCCGTCGGCATCGACATCCGCAACGGTCTGCAATACCAATGTATCGGCTGCGCCGCCTGTATCGACGCGTGCGATGAGATTATGGACAAAATGGGCTATCCGCGCGGATTAATCCGTTATACGACCGAAAGCGCGCTGGAACACGAATATTCTGAAAAAGACATTAAAAAACGGCTGCTCAGACCGCGCGTGGCAGGTTACGGCGCGGTGTTGGCGTTAGTTATCATTGCCTTCCTGGCCGGTTTGTCCACGCGCAAAATGGTCGAGGTCGATATTTTGAAAGACCGTGGCGTACTGGTGCGCGAAAACGCCAAAGGCTGGCTGGAAAACGCATACAGCCTGCGTATCATCAACAAAAGTGAAAAAGAACAGCTCATTACCGCAAGTGTCAAAGGCTTTGACGAAATCGCCCTGACCGGGCTGCCCGAAGGCGGTATCAAGGTTGCCCCGCGCGAAACGGTAACCCTTCCCGTCCAAGTGTCCACCATTCCGGAATACGCGGACAAAGGCAGCCACCCTATCGAATTTACCTTCCAATACCGCGAAAGCGGCGCGCCCGACGGCAAGCCGGTCGTCTTGGAAGAAGATGCAACCTTTATCGGAGAATAACCGTGTCTCAAAACACTCCAATCAAACCTTGGTACAAACACGTCTGGCCGTGGATCTTGATGGCGGGGCCGATTTTTGTCGTCATCGCCAGCGTCGCTATGTTTTTTGTCGCACAGCAGCACGCGACAGATTTGGTTACGGACGATTATTATAAAGACGGCAAACATATCGACATCCAGCTTCATCGGGATGAAGAGGCTGTCAGACGGCATATCGGGGTGCAGGTTCTCATTTCCCCCGATATGAATGCGGCAAAAGTGTTTGTCGGCGGCGAGTTTGACGGCAAACAGCCTTTGAACCTGCTGCTGATGCACCCGACCCGCAAGGCGGACGATCAAACCGTCGCCCTCAAGCCCGTCGGCAGCGCGCAGAACGGCAGGGCGGAATATGAGGCGGTGTTCAAAACCCTTCCTCCGACCAACCACTGGTATGTGCGCGTGGAGGACGCGGCAGGCGTGTGGCGCGTCGAGAACAAATGGATTACCAGCCAAGGCAATGCGGTGGATCTGACCCCGATGGATAAACTTTTCAATAATACTGAAAGCAAATAAAGAGATGCCGTCTGAAAATTTTCAGACGGCATTTTGATACAGTATCGGCTGTTTTGACATCAGCGTCCTACTGTTGCAACAGGTTCGCTCCCCGTCAGCAGATATTGTATCGTCTCGCGGACGGTGCGGATGGCATTGCCGAAGGGCAGCGGGTCTTTACCTCTGAAGAACAGGCCTTTATCTACTTCTCCACGGAATGCGGCGGCAAGCTGGATATCAATGCAGAATTGTCCGGCTTTGGAAAGCCCGTCGCGCAGACCGCAACTGGTTAGGCAGTTTAAACCTTGGGTACAGCGGCGCGGGTCGGCTTTGGCGTTTGTCTGAAGTTTGCTTTCACGCTTGATGTAGCTGTCTAGGAATTTGGTGCGGACACCGCGCGCCGGCAAACCGGCAACAGACATAAATTCGACTACTTTTTCAGTTTCCGCACCGGCGAGCGTTTTTTTGAAGTTAAGGTGTGCATCTCCTTCTTCGGTAACGGCAAAAGCCGTACCGATTTGAACGGCAGAGGCTCCCCAGTTCTTTAGGGCGGTTTTGACTTTTTCAAAATTTGCCATGCCTCCCGCAAGAATAAGCGGGATTTTTTCGCTTTCCAGCCCTAAACTTTTGAAAACTTCAAACGTTTCCTCAATCACGCGTTTGAAGTCGAACTTGGCATCGTTTACGCCTTCAACGGTTGATGCACCCAAATGTCCGGCCGCGTGGGCAGGATGTTCGACTACAATCGCATCGGGCAATATGCCTTTTTTCATCCAACGTTTCAAGACGATATTAATACCGCGCGATTCGGACAGAATCGGCAGCAGCGCGACATCTTTATGATAGCCCTCGGTCATTTCCGGCAGGTCTAAAGGCAGACCTGCGCCCATCACGACCGCATCCGCCCCTGATTCGCAAGCCTGGCGGACATACGCGGCGTGGTCTTTGACTGCCTTCATCACGTTGACCGCAATCAGTCCTTTTCCCTCTGAAGCGCTTTTGGCTTTTTGGATTTCCCTGTCTAATGCGGTACAGTTCAAAGATGTATATTTCTCTTCACTCGGATTGATTTGTGATTCGGCGAGTAGGTCTTCGTGAAGGTGGCGCAAATCCACACTGGCAATCGTTCCGATACCGTTTTCACGTGCCACCGCGCTGGATAAACCCGATGCGGAAACACCGACCCCCATACCGCCTTGCACGATGGGGGTAAGGGATTTTCCACGAATAACCAAAGGGTCAAAAATATTTTGCATCAGTTTCTCCGAGTATACGAATCAGTCAGGCTCATGAAAAATGGTTCTAACTGTTTTAGAACTATTGCTCAAATTTGGTATTATACTCTAAATATCGCGGCGGTAAACAAGAAAGCAGCCGGAGCTTCGGGCATATTCTGTTACGCCTGTTTCAATCGGGAGAGAAAATATTATAGTGAATTAACAAAAATCAGGACAAGGCGACCGAAGCCGCAGACAGTACAGATAGTACGGCAAGGCGAGGCAACGCCGTACTGGTTTAAAGTTAATCCACTATAAATTTGATGATGGCATAAAAAAGCCCTAGTCAGTTGCTGTCAAAGGGGATTGTTAAGAAAAGTAATGCCACGTTGATGGGGTGCAATATATCAGGCGTTTCAATCGGGTAAAATGTTGGACGGACACCGCATCCGGTTATGGGATATCGGTTTGCACGGCAAAGGTTTGAATATGATTCGATTGTGTCTGAGATTCTGATGAAGGGGGTAGGTAAAGATATGGTAACGAGTTGCCGAGACAATAAAAAATCCCCGAGGGATAATCTCGGGGATTTGGAATTTGGCACGCCCACGGGGAATCGAACCCCGGTTAC
>NZ_KV815381.1:12474-20731 GCF_001814225.1 Neisseria sp. HMSC070F02
GCCAGATACTCTATCCAACTGAGCTACGGGTGCGCTGCAAGAAAGATTTGAATTTTAGGGTAATCATCGGATTCTGTCAATTGTTTTGTTGGATGAAATGCCTTAAAAGTGTAAAATATCGGTTTGTTGTTTGAATTTAAAGAGAATAAAATGATTGTTGCTTCCCGTTGGCCCTTGCTGGAAAAGGCGTTTTTACGGTTTGGAATGCCGGTTGCCGTGGTCGATTTGGAATCGACGGGCGGCAATCTGTATGAAGACAGGGTAACCGAAGTGGCTTTGGTCAAGTTTGAGCAGGGAAGGGTGGTGAGGCATGAGTGGTTGGTTAATCCTCAAAAACCGATTCCGCAGTTTGTGGCGGGGCTGACGGGGATTTCAGACGGCATGGTTGCCGATGCGCCTGTTTTTGCAGAGATTGCCGGCGAGTTGTTTTCGGTATTGAAGGGTTGTGTGCTGGTTGCACATAACAGCCGTTTCGACTATACGTTTTTAAAGCATGAGTTTCATCGTGCGGGTATCGGATTTTCATCGCCTGCTTTGTGCAGTGTGCAGCTGTCCCGGTGTCTGTATCCGCAATTTTACAAGCACAGCCTAGACAGTATCATCGAAAGGTTGGGGATTGTTGTGGAAGACAGGCATCGTGCGATGGCGGATGTATCGGCATTGTGTGATTATTTGGAATACAGTCTGTCGGAACACGGGGTCGAGGAGTGGATCAGGCAGTGTTTCCGTTTGATGAATCCGAAACCGCTGCCTGCCGCGCTGCCCGAACGGTTGAGGGAACAGTTGTACGGTTTGCCTGACGGTATGGGGGTGCTTGCCTGTTTCGACGGCGGGGGAGCAATAAATTATATCGGTACGTTTGAACGGGTATATAGCGAGGTTTCGGCTTTATTGGATTCCGGAAAAGCCTCGTTTGATTGGTGCAATACGGAGGCAGTCCGTTTTTTTCCCGCATTGGGCAGGCTGCATGCCCATAAGGTTAAAGCGGAATTGGTCAGGCATTATGGGGCGGATTGTTACGTATCTGCCAAAAATCTGCTTAAAACATTTACGACCGTCAGGTTTGAAAAAGGTTCAGACGGCATGTTGGATGCGAAAACAGCGGCTTTGAAAAACGGTGTGGCGGACAATCCGCCTACCGGATTATTTGTCAATAAAAAGGCAGCGAGACGGGCTTTGTCGTTGTGGGCGGAAACATACGGATTGTGTCCTGCCGCAGCCGGTATCCTTCCGGACGGTTATGCAGAGGATGAGCCTTGTCCCGTATATGTTTCAGGCCGATGCGATAAGGCGTGTGGCCGTTCTGACGAACAGGTTTTGGCGTTTGCACACAAGTTGCCTGTTTTGGATTGGGGAAAAATGCATGAGGTGGAAATTACCGAAACCGATCCTTTAACGCGGGAAAAAGTCGTTCTGCATGGAATGGGCGGCGCATTGGAAATGGATGGCGGGCTTTGGTATTTCGATAAAGATTTGCCGGATGTGTTTAAGGCGAAGTTTAAAACGGACAGGAAAAATATTAAGGAAATCGGTTAAATCGATATCGGTTGGTGAAAGCCGGTAAGTATGTAAACAGCCGTTCGTATTGATTGCCTAATCGGTTTGGGTTGGAATATGTTGCCGTTTGTATGTATCCGAAAATGCCGTCTGAAGGCTTCAGACGGCATTTTTGCCGACGCGGTTTGCGTGTCGTGCCGGTTTGCCCGTCCGAGGCATCGGACAAGCAGGGTGGTTTTTAGAAGCCGTTTTCCATCATGATTTGACCGGGAATGCGGTTGCGGTGCATGGCGTAACCCATGTCGAGCAGCGTTTGGAAAGTGTCTTTGACCATTTCCGGGTTGCCGCAAATCATAAACCGTGTGGATTCTGGGGTGAACTTGGTATGCAGCGCCTGTTCGATGCTGCTGTTTTTTAAGAGTTCCGGAATGCGTTTTCCGCTTAAGCCCGAGGGGTTGGCGGCACGGGTGGTAACAGGGACGAAATGGAACGAGTGTCCGTATTCGCCTACCAGGGGATGTTCGGACAATGCGGCGAGCCGGTCGTTGAAAATCAATTCTTCGGGAAAAGATACGGAATGTATCAGGTTGACGGTATCGAAACGCTGTCGGATTTCAGGTTGTTCGAGAATGGAAAGGAAGGGGGCGATGCCGGAGCCGGTGCAGAGCATCACCAAATCCTTGCCGTCGGGGAAGCGTTCGGGCAGGAGGAAGCCGGTGGCATTTTTATCGAGCAGGATGGTGTCGCCCTGTTGCATTTTGGCGAAACGGGCCGACATGGGGCCGTCTTGGATGAGTACGGCAAAATATTCGAGCGTGTCTGCATATTCTGCGGAAACGATGGAGTAGGCACGCCAAATAAAGCCTTCCCCTTCGTAGAAACCGAGTCGGGAGAACTGTCCGGCTTTAAAACGGTAGGATTCGGGACGGCTGATGGCGAAAGTGATGAGTTTCGGCGTGTGGTGTTTGACCCACAAAATCTTTTCTTCAGTGAATTTTGCTTCGGGCGAGGCTGCCATGTTGTTGTCCTTGAGTGTGTTTGTCGGGATTATAGCCAATTTGGGTGTTTTTTTCCGCATTTCCTATGTCTGAATGACAATCAGGCAATATGCCGTTATCCGTTTGCCGGCTTTGTTTGCAGGCGTTTGCCTGTTTCCAACGCTGCGGATGCGGGGCTTCCCATATCGGGGCGTATATTTGGAATTTGCCCGATGCCGGCAGTAGAATATCCCTTTTATCCTCAGAAGAGCCGATGTCTTCACGCAAAATTATCCACATCGACATGGACGCATTCTACGCATCGGTAGAGCTGCGCGAACAGCCGCATTTGAAAGGGCGGCCGGTGGTCGTCGCGTGGGAGGGCGCGCGTTCGGTGATTTGCGCCGCATCGTATGAGGCACGGCAGTTCGGGCTGCATTCCGCGATGTCGGTGGCAACGGCGAAAAGGCTGTGTCCGCAAGCGGTGTATGTGCCGCCGCATTTCGATTTGTACCGTCAGGTTTCCGCGCAGATTCACGCCGTATTCAGGCGTTATACCGATTTAATCGAACCCTTGTCGCTGGACGAAGCCTATCTTGACGTTACCCGTAATTTCAAAAACATCCCTTACGCCAGTGAAGTTGCCAAAGAAATCCGTGCCGCCATTTTTGCGGAAACAGGTTTGACTGCATCCGCAGGCATCGCGCCGAACAAATTTCTGGCGAAAATCGCGTCGGACTGGCGCAAGCCGAACGGGCAGTTTGTGTTGCCGCCGCACAAAGTCATGGCATTTTTGGAAACCCTGCCTTTGGGCAAAATCCCCGGCGTGGGCAAGGTAACGCTGAAAAAAATGCAGTCGCTGGGTATGCGGACGGCGGGCGACTTGCGCCGTTTCGAGCGCGGCGAACTCTTAAACCATTTCGGACGCTACGGATACCGCCTCTATGATTTGGTGCGCGGTACGGACGAACGCCCCGTCAAAGCCGAACGCGAACGCCTCCAAATCTCCACAGAAATTACCCTGCCCGAAGACCTGCCGCTCGAGCAGGCTGCCGGACACCTCCCCCATCTTGCCGAAGACTTGTGGCGGCAAATCACGCGCAAAAACGTCGAAGCCCAAAGCGTAACGCTCAAGCTGAAGACCTACGATTTCCGCATCATCACGCGCACACTGACTTATTCCTCCGTATTGCCCGACTGCGCAGCTCTGCTGCAGGCTGCGCAAATGTTGATGGCGCGCGTCCCGCCGCAGACGGAAGACGCGTTCCGCCTTATCGGCATCGGCGTGGGACATCTTGTGCCGAAAAACCAGCAGCAGGGCTTGTGGGCGTAAACCGATTTACCACGCCGTCCAAAAAACATGCCGTCTGAAGCCTTCAGACGGCATTGCGGCTCCGGTTTAATCCGCCGCGCCGCTTTTTTTTAGGTTGTCGAGCCTTCCGATTATATCGGCAAGGTTGCGTCTGCCTTCTTCTTTGCTGACAATCGGTTCGCCGCCTTTGCGCCCCAGGATTTTCAAATCTTCCTGCGGCATTTCGTCTATGAATCGGCTGGGTTCGGGGAACTGCCATGTGCCTTGTTTTTTGCGTTTGACGCAGTGGGTCAGTGTGAGTTGGCGTTTGGCGCGGGTGATGCCGACGTACATCAGGCGGCGTTCTTCTTCGACGTTGCCCTCTTCGATACTGTCGTTGTGCGGCAAAACGCCTTCTTCGCAACCGACAAGGAAAACATACGGATACTCCAAACCTTTGGCGGCGTGTAGCGTGGATAGCGAGACGGCATCGGTTTCTTCTTCGTCTTTTCCTTCCAAAAGCGTCATCAAGGCGACGGTTTGGGCGAGTTCGATGATGTTTTTGCCGTCTTCCCCGCCTTTTCGCGCAAACCATGATACCAAATCGCCGACGTTGCGCCATTTGATTTCGCCGGCTTTGCCTTCTTCGTTTTGCATCAAATGGTTTTCATAGTCGATTTCTTCGAGCAGGCTGTTGATGAACTCGCCCGCTTCGCTGGTTTCGGCTTTGGCGAGGTAGCTGACGAACATATCCATAAAGGTTTGCAGGTGTTGGCGGTTGGTATTGTTCAGCGTGGCAAGGGCTTCTTCGTTTTGCGCGGCTTCATACAGGCTGCATTCGTGTTCGTGCGCGTAAGTGTTGAGCTTGCCCAGCGTGACATCGCCGATGCCGCGTTTGGGCGTGGTAACGGCACGCAGAAAGGCGGGATCGTCATTGGGGTTGGCAAGCAGCCGCACATAAGACAACACGTCTTTGATTTCGGCTTTGTCGAAAAAGCTTTGTCCGCCGGAGAGCTGGTAGGGGATGCGCGCACCGCGCAATGCTTCCTCGAAAATCCTCGCCTGATGCTTTCCGCGGTATAACACGGCGAAATCGGCATATTGGGTTTTGTCGCCGCCGATGAGTTTTTGTTTGACGATTTGGCTGACGACCCAGTCGGCTTCGTGCTGCTCGTTTTGGCAGGCAACGACTTTGACGGGCTCGCCTTCGCCCAATTTCGACCAAAGTTTTTTGGTGAACAGCTTGGGGTTGTTCTCGATGACTTTGTTGGCGATTTTGAGAATCCGCGCGGTGGAGCGGTAGTTTTGCTCCAGTTTGATGACCTTCATCTGCGGATAGTTTTCCTGCATTTTGCGCAGGTTTTCCATGTTCGCGCCGCGCCATGCGTAGATGGACTGGTCGTCGTCGCCGACGGCGGTAAACATACCTTCCGCGCCGGTCAGAAGTTTCATCAACGTAAATTGGCAGGTATTCGTATCTTGGCATTCGTCAACCAGCAGATAACGCAGCCGCCGCTGCCATTTGTTGCGCACTTCGCTGTTTTGCTGCAACAGCACGGCAGGCAGGCGGATCAAGTCGTCGAAGTCCACTGCCTGATAGCTTTGTAAGGTTTCCTGATAGCTCGCATACACGCGTGCGGTTTGTTGTTCCCAAATGTTCGATGCCGTCTGAACGACATCTTCAGGCGTTTTTAAATCGTTTTTCCACAAGGAAATCTGGTGCTGCGCCTTGAATACGGCTTCTTTGCCCGTACCGCCTAAGAGTTCGCCGATGATTTTCGCGCTGTCGGTAGAATCGAGAATGGAGAAGTTTTTTTTGTAACCGATATGGTTCGCCTCTTCGCGCAGAATCTTCATGCCCAAAGAGTGGAACGTGCAAATCGTCAGCCCGCGCGTTTGCGGTTTGGGCAGCATTTTGGCAACGCGCTCCTGCATTTCCGCAGCGGCTTTGTTGGTAAAGGTAATTGCGGCAACGGTATGCGGCAGGTAGCCGACATTGACAATCAAATGCTTAATTTTTTGAGTAATCACGCCGGTTTTGCCGCTGCCTGCACCGGCAAGGACGAGCAGTGGGCCGCCGAGGTAGCGGACGGCTTCGAGCTGTTGGGGATTGAGTTTCATCATGTTTTGATGCTGTCTGAAATCAGTCTGCGCCGTTTTCGAGGCAGTCGAGTGTCGCACGGAGGGCGGATACGCCGATTTGCCCCGGCGCGGAGTTTTGCGTTCCCGAACCGAACGTGATGCTTGAGCCGAACACCTGTCCGGCAAGGCGGCTGACCGCACCCGTCTGCCCCATCGACATCGTAACAACCGGTTTGGCGGCAAGCCGTTTCGCTTCGAGCGTGGCGGAAAGCAAAGTCAGCACATCTTCCGCGCTTTGCGGCATCACCGCAATTTTGCAGATGTCCGCGCCGCAGTCCTCCATCTGTTTCAGACGGCATACGATTTCTTCTTGCGGCGGCGTGCGGTGAAACTCATGATTGCAGAGCAGGGCGGCGATGCCGTTTTTTTGAGCATCCGCCACGGCGCGCCGGACGGCGGTTTCGCCGGCAAACAGCTCGATGTCGATGATGTCGGGCAGGCGGCTTTCGATCAGCGCGTCGAGCAGTTCAAAATAATAACCGTCCGAACACGGGAACGCGCCGCCTTCGCCATGCCGTCTGAACGTAAACAGCAGCGGCTTGTCGGGCAGCGCGTCGCGGACGGTCTGCGTGTGGCGCAATACTTCGCCGATGCTGCCCGCGCATTCCAAAAAGTCGGCGCGGAACTCGACGATATCGAAGGGCAGGTTTTTGATTTGGTCAAGTACGGCGGAAAGTACGGCGGCATCGCGGGCGACAAGCGGCACGGCGATTTTGGTGCGTCCGCTTCCGATAACGGTATTTTTGACAACAAGGCAGGAACACATAAAACAGGCACACACAGAAAAAACAGCCGCCATTATAACAAAGCCGGCCGCCTTTTAGACGGCATCCAGATTCCATTCCGGCACAAGCCGCCGCGTCCTGCCGCATATCGGCAAGCAAGGAAATATGCGATAATGGCAACCCCGTGAAGCAGCATTACCGATAGCCCGCACATCGGGAAAACGATACAAATCCCGCGCCGCAGCCCGTGTTGCGCCGCATCCCACATACCGCATTTGTTCCGGAGTAACCCCAATGTCAGACGACAAAAGCAAAGCCCTTGCCGCCGCACTGGCGCAAATCGAAAAAAGTTTCGGCAAAGGCGCCATCATGAAAATGGACGGCAGCCAGCAGGAAGAAAACCTCGAAGTCATTTCCACCGGATCGCTCGGATTAGACCTCGCACTCGGAGTCGGCGGTCTGCCGCGCGGGCGCATCGTCGAAATCTTCGGTCCCGAATCTTCCGGCAAAACCACATTATGCTTGGAAGCCGTCGCACAATGCCAGAAAAACGGCGGCGTGTGCGCCTTTGTCGATGCCGAACACGCCTTCGATCCCGTTTACGCCCGCAAACTCGGCGTAAAAGTCGAAGAGCTTTACCTCTCCCAGCCCGATACCGGCGAACAGGCTTTGGAAATCTGCGATACGCTCGTGCGCTCCGGCGGCGTAGATATGGTAGTCGTCGATTCCGTAGCCGCACTTGTCCCCAAAGCCGAAATCGAAGGCGATATGGGGGACAGCCACGTCGGACTGCAGGCGCGCCTGATGAGCCAGGCTTTGCGTAAACTGACCGGACACATCAAAAAAACCAACACGCTGGTTGTGTTCATCAACCAAATCCGGATGAAGATCGGCGTAATGTTCGGCAGCCCCGAAACCACCACCGGCGGCAACGCGCTGAAATTCTATTCTTCCGTCCGCCTCGACATCCGCCGCACCGGATCCATCAAAAAAGGCGAAGAAGTATTGGGCAACGAAACCCGCGTCAAAGTCATCAAAAACAAAGTCGCCCCCCCGTTCCGTCAGGCAGAGTTTGACATCCTCTACGGAGAAGGCATCAGTTGGGAAGGCGAATTGATCGACATCGGCGTAAAAAACGACATCATCAACAAATCCGGCGCGTGGTACAGCTACAACGGCGCAAAAATCGGTCAGGGCAAAGACAACGTCCGCGTCTGGCTGAAGGAAAATCCCGAAATTGCTGATGAAATCGACGCAAAAATCCGCGCCCTCAACGGCGTAGAAATGCACATCACCGAAGGGACGCAGGACGAAACCGACGGCGAACGCCCCGAAGAATAAAACCTGAAATCCCGATAAACGGTACTTCTGCTGCGAAGTACCGTTTTTTGAGCCGCCTCCGAACGGCTTGATTTGAGTTTTGGTATTTTTGCCCGACGGGGTGAAAAATACAGTTGCTACAGCCCGACCTACGCCTGCTTTGCCTCTATCCTGCGCCGACTTTACGGATGAAGCCTGCGCCCTTTTATGTGCAACACTTTGCACTTGCTGAACAAAATTCAAACGACCCTTTATATCAAATGCAAAAAATATGCCGTCATTCCCGCGAAGGCGGGAATCCAGAC
>NZ_KV815382.1:0-3919 GCF_001814225.1 Neisseria sp. HMSC070F02
AACGCTGTACTGGTTTTTGTTAATCCACTATACTTGGAGCTGATCTTGCTTTTCGCCTAATTCTACGTTTTCAAACGGTTGCAGCTGGTGGTCTGTCATAAAGGTCTCCTTATTGTATTTCAGGTTGGAAATCGGAATTTGTTTTCACAATTTTACACCTTCGCCCCCCACTTTCTCTACATAAAATTACATTTTGCCGATATTTGCCGAATCGTCTGAAAATATGTGTAAAAAGAGCGTATAATCAAAACATTTGCCCCGAATTGCCATGCCTTATTTCGCCCTGTTTGACGATGCCGTAAGCGGCCGCGCAAAACGCTATCAAAATCATGTGGAAAGCCGTTTTTTCCGTCCCGAAGAACTCGATGCTTTGGACGGCGCGCTGCAATCGGGCTGGCAAAAAGGGCTGCATGCCGTGTTGTTTGCAGACTACGGATTCGGTTTGCCGCTGACGGGGGTCGAGTCCGAACGCGGCGGCAACCTTGCCCTGCACTGGTTTGCCGACTGCGCCGACACCGATGCCGCAAGCTGGCTTGCCCGACACTCAGACGGCCTCCCCGCCGGCATTTCCACGCCGCAATCCTCCGTATCCGAAGCCGATTACCTCGACCATATCCGCCAAATCCACGAAGCCATCCGACGCGGCGACACCTATCAAATCAACTACACTACCCGCCTGCACCTGCAAGCCTACGGCAATCCCGTCAAACTTTACCAACGCCTGCGCCAGCCCGTCCCCTATGCCGTTTTGTCCCACCTGCCCGATGCACAAGGGCAATCCGCGTGGACGCTGTGTTTCTCGCCCGAACTCTTCCTCAACATCGCTTCGGACGGCACCATCAGCACCGAACCGATGAAAGGCACCGCGCCGATTTTGGGCGACGGACAAGACGAACGCCGCGCCGCCGAGTTGCAAGCAGACCCGAAAAACCGCGCCGAAAACGTGATGATTGTCGATTTGCTGCGTAACGACCTCGGCAAAATCGCCCAAACCGGCACAGTATGCGTACCCGAACCGTTTAAAGTGTCGCGTTTCGGCAGCGTTTGGCAGATGACCAGCACCATCCAAGCCCAAGCCTTGCCGCACACCTCGTTCGCCGACATCCTCCGCGCCGCCTTCCCCTGCGGCAGCATCACCGGCGCGCCCAAAAAAATGAGTATGCAGATTATCGAATCGCTCGAAGCCGAAGCGCGCGGACTTTATACGGGCAGCATCGGCTATTTGAACCCGTGTTCCGGCGGCTTGGGGTTTGAAGGCACGTTCAACGTCGTTATCCGCACCTTGTCGCTCACGCCGCTTTCAGACGGCATTTATCAAGGCGTGTACGGTGTCGGTTCCGGCATCGTCATCGACAGCGACCCTGCCGCCGAATATCGGGAATGCGGCTGGAAAGCCCGTTTCCTCAACGAATTGCGCCCCGACTTCGGCATTTTTGAAACCCTGCGCGTGGAAAACGGACGCTGCGCCCTGCTCGACCGCCACCTATGCCGTCTGAAAACCTCCGCCCAAGCCCTCAACCTGCCCCTGCCCGACGGTTGCGAAAATCAAATCAAACAATACATCGCACGCTTGCCCGACGGCGCGTTCCGCATCAAAGCCCTGCTCGCTTCAGACGGCATCAGCCTGTCCCGCGCCGTTTTAAACCGTCTGACCGACAAACAACGCGTCATCATTTCGCCGACCATCCTGCCCGCACAAAACTACCTGCGCCGCTTCAAAACCACCTGCCGCACCGTCTTCGACCAAGCGTGGCAAACCGCCGAAACACAAGGCGCGTTCGACAGCCTGTTTTTCAATTCAGACGGCATCCTGCTCGAAGGCGGCAGAAGCAACGTGTTCGTCAAACATCGCGGACAATGGCTTACGCCCTCTTTAGATTTGGACATTTTAAACGGCATAATGCGCCAAGCCGTATTGGACGAACCGCAAAAATATTTGCAAACAAATCAAGTAATCGAAACACACATCACACAAAAAACACTGCAAGAAGCCGAAGAAATCCGCCTCTCCAACGCCTTGCGCGGCGTATTTGCCGCCGCCCTTGCCTGAATATGCAAAAATGCCGTCCGAACCTGTTTCCAAAGTTCGGACGGCATTATCCCACCATTCAAAACCGCCAATCCGCCGACACAAACACCTCGCTGTTGCGGCGTTTCGCATACGGCACATTACTTTCCGTCCTGCCGAAACGATAATTCAACGCCGGCACGATACCTTTGTACGACAACTTGTCGTGGCTCAAAGCCAGCGAGACATTCCATTCGCGGTTGCGTTGCGCCTCTGTCGAGAAAGCCGCAATGCCCTTATAGTTGCGGCGGGCATAAGACGCGGAAACCCGACTGTTCAAACCGCCCAACTGCCGCCACTCCTGCGCCCAGCCGGCATAAACACCGTTGCGCCGGTAGGCGGCATTATTGACCGCGCCGCCCACCGTTTCGCGTTTCGGCACAAACCGCACAAACTGCCAGCCGCCGAACACAGTTGCCGATTCGCCCAAACGTTTTGCCGACGAAACATAAAACCCGTCCTGCCTGCCGTTATTGTATTCCGCCCTATCCTGTTCGCGGTAGCGTTGGCGGTAATGTTCCAGCGCGACCGAAAATTGCCATCCCGGGTTTGGGCGGTAAGTATGGGACAGCTGCACGCCGACTCCGTGCGCCAGCATATACGGCGGCAGGCGGCGGTTGTTTACCCGTTTTGTTTTCGCATCAAAGCCGTCGCTGCCCGACAACTGCACCTGATAAAACGGCAAAATCCCCGCCGTCTGCCGTGCATTTTTATACTGCCAACCCAAATACGCCCTGCCGAACCCGTCATCATAAGCTGATTTTTTACTGAAATAATAGCTCGTGCCGCCGATATTGGAACGGAACAACAAATAATGATTGTCCGCCAACGCCGTCAGCTTTTCCGCCTCGATTTCATAATTCAAGCCTGCCGCCCGCTCCGCCCGGCTGACACTGCATATCTGCCGGCCTCCGTTTTGCCGGCAATACTGCGGCGCGGCATTATTGGCATTTCTATTGACCGCCGGGCTGATGCCGCCCGAAAAACGCCAGCCCGTCAGCCCCTCCGTTTTTTTCCGAAAACGCCCCACATTTTCCAAAACCGGTGCCGGCAAATCCAATTTTGCCGCCTCCGCAAAATGCCTTTCTGCCGACTTCAGTCGGAAATCGTCAAACTCCGCCGCCGCCAAATCCAGCAAAATCCGCTCGTCTGCCGCATTTTCCCCGTGCAGTTCCCGATACCGCGCCACCGCCTCCGCCGGCCTTCCCGCCAATTTCGCCAGCAAAGCCCGCGCCCTGCCGTACAAAACCGCGTCATAATCCGGCAGCTTGGCATACAAATCCGCCAACGAAGCGATTAAATCCGCCTGATTGCCGTTGAGCGCGTCGCGCAAACTATGTTCCAACATTTTCGGATGTGCCAACAAAAAATCCCCGTCAACCACGCGCGGGGCATCATTTTCAACTTTCCAATCTGATTCCGCCCACTTATCCGACACCGACCGCTGCACCTGCAACAATGCCTTGTCATCCAAAATCGCGGGCGCATCCGCCCCATAGGCGGCAGAAACACCTGCCGCACACCAAACAACCAAAAAGCCGTATCTGAAATACAACATACCCTGTCATTTACCTTTCCGGCAAACACGCCGCCGAAGCACGTCAAACCATCCGAAAAACAGGCAAAAGCCCGTAAAAACCGGCTTTGCCGCCTGAAAGCGGGCAGGCAAAAAACCGCCGCCCGATTTTCAAAGGGCGGATTTCACATTTATAGTGGATTAACAAAAATCAGGACAAGACGACGAAGCCGCAGACAGTACAAATAGGACGGAACCGATTCACTTGGTGCTTGAGTACCTTAAAGAATCGTTCTCTTTGAGCTGAGGCGAGGCAACGCCGTACTGGTTTTTGT
>NZ_KV815383.1:0-2875 GCF_001814225.1 Neisseria sp. HMSC070F02
GGGAGGGAAAGGAATTTTGCAAAGGTCTCGGGCTATGCCGGCTGCTGCCGCCCATTGCACCTTCGCCGAATCCTGCCGCCCACCGCCGAAGCCCTCATGCGTTCGCGGTACAGCGCGTATGTGCTACTATAGTGGATTAACAAAAACCAGTACAGCGTTGCCTCGCCTTAGCTCAAAGAGAACGATTCTCTAAGGTGCTGAAGCACCAAGTGAGTCGGTTCCGTACCATCTGTACTGTCTGCGGCTTCGTCGCCTTGTCCTGATTTTTGTTAATCCACTATACATCATCGCTACTACCGTTCCGGCGCAACAGGCATTCCTCGATGCCGCCGAACTGATGCAATGGAGTATAGAAACCGAAGGGCTGGGCTTGAACGTCATCTCGCACAAGATACTCGGCAAAGACCACGCCCAAGTCGAATTTGAAGCCTACTTCCGAGACGGACAACACCGATCCGCGCATCACGAACTGTCCGGCTTCGTCAACATCGGCGGACAATGGTATTTTATCGATCCCACCGTTCCGCATCCTGCGATGAAACAACCCTGCATTTGCGGATCAGGCAAAAAATTCAAAGCCTGCTGCGGCAAATATCTGAAACCTGTCGCATAAAAATGCCGTCTGAACGTTCAGACGGCATTTTCAACGTGCAAAAAAAAACCATTCATACCAAGGGTAAGTATGAATGGTCAATACATTGCGGGAAAACGTCTTACTTGCTGCACTGCCGAAAAGGGAGAAACGGCAGCGGTAATCAGCGGAAATGATTGTACCCGAATTAATGTTAAGAAACGTTAATCGCGAAAATATATTAACAAACCTGTTGAAACCTATTGGTTTTCCCGTATCCACCCGACCCAGCGTTCAAACAGCTTCGGTTCGAGCGCGGCAACGACCGAGCGTTTGAACACGTGTTCACCACTCCAAAACCCGTCGCCTTCCAAAGTCGTCAGCCTGCCGCCCGCCTCCTCGAAAATCAACGCACCCGCAGCATAGTCCCACAGCTTCTGCCCACCGTGAACATAAACATCATAACGCCCGCACGCCAGATAACACCAATCCAACGTACTGCTGCCCATACTGCGTATCGTCCCGAAAGGCGCGAGCGTACTCATGCGGCTGGACAGTTTGCCCGAACGCAGATATTTGATTTCCACACCCGCGATTGCCTCATTCAACTTCTTATCCACGAGGCGCAAAGGCAGGCGTGTCCCATTAAGAAACGCACCCTGCCCCCGTTCGGCATAAAAACATTCGCCGCTGACCGGATTGTAGATTACGCCCAATTCGGCGCGCCCGTTGCGGACAAACGCCACCGACACGGCAAAATGCGGCAGCCCGTTGACAAAATTGTTCGTCCCGTCAATCGGATCGACAATCCACAGCCCCTTTTCCCCCGAATATTGTTCCCACAAAGCCGACTGTTCCTGCCGCGACATTTCCTCGCCCAACATCGGGCAATCGATCAGAAGCGGCAACGCGGCAGCAAAAGCCGTCTGCGCGGCAATGTCCGCCTCGCTCAACATCGAACCATCTTCCTTGCGGTGAGACGGCGTATTCAAAAAACGCGGCATAATTTCGGTTTGCGCGATATGGCGCACGACTTTCTGCAAACGGTGTAACACTTCCTACTGTCCTCATATTTTGAACTTGCGGCACGCGAACGTATATAGTGGATTAAATTTAAATCAGGACAAGGCGACGAAGCCGCAGACAGTACAGATAGTACGGCAAGGCGAGGCAACGCTGTACTGGTTTAAATTTAATCCACTATAATGTCCGTTTCCATCACGCCGCTGCGACAGATTATAACCGTCCGAACCGCCAAAAACTATGCCCCGATTCCACCTGCCCGAAAACCTTTCCGTCGGACAAACCGTCGCCCTGCCCGACAACATC
The DNA here is from genome assembly GCF_001814225.1 of Neisseria sp. HMSC070F02. Lineage (NCBI taxonomy): Bacteria > Pseudomonadati > Pseudomonadota > Betaproteobacteria > Neisseriales > Neisseriaceae > Neisseria > Neisseria sp. HMSC070F02. The sequence goes on from NZ_KV815383.1 coordinate 1,901, forward strand.
GTCCGCCACCTCAACGTCCTGCGCGTCCGCCCCAACGAAAACATCACCCTCTTCGACGGCAAAGGCAAGGCACACGCCGCACGGCTGACCGTTTTGGAAAAACGCCGCGCCGGGGCGGAAATCCTGCACGAAGAAACCGCCGATGCCGAGTCCCCGCTGAACATCACGCTCATCCAATCCATATCTTCCGGCGAACGTATGGACTTTACCCTGCAAAAAAGCGTCGAACTCGGCGTAACCGCCATACAGCCCGTCATCAGCGAACGCTGCATCGTCCGCCTCGACGGGGAACGCGCCGCCAAACGCCTCGCACGCTGGCAGGAAATCGTCATCTCCGCGTGCGAACAAAGCGGCAGGAACACCGTTCCCCCCGTACTGCCCATCATCGGCTACCGTGAAGCACTCGACAAAATGCCGTCTGAAAGCACCAAGCTGATTATGAGCATCAACCGCGCCCGCAAACTCGGCGACATCCGCCACCCGTCTGGCGCAATCGTCTTTATGGTTGGGCCCGAAGGCGGCTGGACAGAACAGGAAGAACAACAGGCATTTGAAGCTGGCTTTCAGGCGGTTACACTCGGCAAACGGATTTTACGCACAGAAACCGCCCCACTCGCCGCCCTCGCCGCCATGCAGACGCTTTGGGGCGATTTCGCATAAACAGAAATGCCGTCTGAAACCCGTTCAGACGGCATTTTGCAGCCGATTAAGATAGTAGGTTCAAATAAGATTTCCCCCGCCGTCATTCCCGCGAAAGCAAGAATCTAGAAACGAAAAACTACAGGGATTTATCCGAAACAACAAACCCTCTCCGCCGTCATTCCCGCGAAAGCGGGAATCTAGAAATTTAACGTTGCGGTGATTTATTGGAAATGACTGAAACTCAACGGACTGGATTCCCGCCTGCGCGGGAATGACAAAGTGGAAGTTGCCCGAAACTTAAAACAAGCGAAACCGAACGGACTGGATTCCCGC
>NZ_KV815384.1:0-569 GCF_001814225.1 Neisseria sp. HMSC070F02
TCGGCAAAGGCTTCGGTCAGGATACGGTCTATAACTACCATGTGGATAAAAACTCTGACACTATGCACTTTAAAGGATTTAAAGCAGCAGATGTTCATTTTATCCGTTCCGGAAGTGATTTGGTGCTTAGCGCTTCTGAACAAGACAACGTACGTATTTCCGGATTCTTCTATGGTGAAAACCATCGTGTAGATACATTTGTCTTTGATGATGCAGCTATCAGTAATCCAGATTTTGCCAAGTATATTAATGCTGGCAATAATTTGGTACAGTCTATGTCTGTGTTCGGTTCTAATACTGCGGCGACAGGAGGAAATGTGGATGCCAATACACAATCCGTACAGCAGCCGTTATTGGTAACGCCATCTGCATAAGGAGCCTAATTACATTCATGGCTTAAACTGAAAAACAGCAATCAAGTTTATTTTGATTGCTGTTTTTCTTAATATTGGGATAAGGGTCGTATTTTAATTAACCTTAATCGGTGCACTTCTAGCAATATAGTGGATACACAAAAACCAGTACAGCGTTGCCTCGCCTTACCGTACTATCTGTACTGTCTGCGGCTT
>NZ_KV815385.1:0-9172 GCF_001814225.1 Neisseria sp. HMSC070F02
TTTGTAGATAAAGGTCTCCTGTTAAAACATAAATTAAGTATCCATATATTCTATCTTTAATTATTTCATTATTTTCTTCATTTTCTTCATCTAAAAATATACATCTTTTTAATAGTTCCCCATTAAATTCATAAACATCGTAATAAGCTTTAAAAATAGATATCATATCATTTCCTTATCTTCCATAAATCGGCTTCGGTTGTTTAAATACCGCCCGTGCCAATTACCGTTCTCAAATTCAAATTGGGCTTTTAGGTCTATAACAAAGAAAAAGCCTTGGCAGGATAAACCTACCAAGGCTTTTTATTAAAAAAAACGCTCTATTACTGTGTCTAAAAATGCAAAAAAAGTAACCATCATAACCCTTTTGCCAAAATCAATATCATCTTCCGATGAATGAATTGACGGTATATAAGAAAGAATTAATAAGCTCATAAACCGGTAAGAAAAATCAGTAACAAAGATTTTCATTATTAACCATTCTTAAAAATGATCACGTTCGTTTGGGTAATTATTATACCCTTTTCCCTCTTATTACTAAAGCACGAATGACTTTAAAGGACGCGCCCAGAGACAAGCCGAAAAGGCATATCTCATCCGCCAAACAAAATGCCCGCCAATCTACTCCGGAGGGCAGTTCAACACCCTGTCAATCCTTCATCAGCCAGTATTGCAAACCGATTAATGTCTTGCCGTCTTTAATTTCATCGTTTGCCAATGCCTGACGGACTTCTTCTTTCGACATCAATACGGTTTCCGTAATCTCGTCTTCGTCATTGGCAAGCGTACTGCCCAAACGCACGCCTTCCGCCTCGAACAGATACATTTTTTCGTTGCAAAAACCGACCGCCGTATAAAAACTGTAAAGCAGGCGTACGCTGTCGGTGGTATAAGGCGTTTCTTCAGCCAGTTCTCGTAAAGCGCATGCTGCCATATCCTCGCTCGCCACATCCAGCTTGCCCGCAGGAAGTTCCAATGTCGCCTGATTTGCCGCATAACGCCACTGCCGCACCAAAACCACTTTCCCCTCGTCCGTAACCGCCAACACGCATGCCGCACCCGGATGGCGGATGACGATACGCTGCCCTTCATTGCCGTTGGGCAACCTGACCTTATCCCTGCTGATACTGACGAAACCGCCCTCGTAAATGGTTTCGCCGCCTAATTTTACTTCCCTCAAATCCACTTCATATCTCCTTTCCGTTTCCTATTCTGCCGTTCAATCTTCACGCTTGCCGCGCTCGATTTCCACGCCAACCTCGCGCACGCCTTCCAAAATACCCGGCTTGACGATTTTCACGCGCACCCACACCGCGCCGAAATATCCCAAAACCAAATCGGCAATATATTCCGCCAACGCTTCCAAAAGCAGGAAATCCTGTTCTTTCAGATGTCGGCGCAGCGTTTCGCATACCTCGGCATAATGCACCGTATTGGCAATATCGTCGTCCGAACCCGCTTTCTCGGGAACACCGATGTCCAAATCGACAATCAGGGTCTGCAACCGTTCGCGCTCCCAGCCGTACACGCCGATAAGCGTATCCGCCTTCATACCGTGCAAAAAGATTTTATCCATAATCCGCCCCGTTTTTTGCTAAAATAACCGCACCATTCTAAGTAAAGTACCGCAAATGTTCAACATATCGGCTGTTGCCGTTTCCTATCTGATCGGCTCACTTTCTTTCGCCGTCATCGTGTCCAAATATTACGGCATGGACGACCCGCGCACCTACGGATCGGGCAATCCGGGGGCAACCAATGTTTTACGCAGCGGCAAAAAAAAGGCGGCCGCGCTGACGCTCTTGGGCGATGCCGCCAAAGGTTTAGTTGCCGTTTTGCTTGCACGCGTGCTTCAAGAACCGCTCGGTTTATCCGACAGCGCAATCGCGGCCGTCGCACTCGCCGCGCTGGTCGGGCATATGTGGCCGGTGTTTTTCGGATTTAAAGGCGGCAAAGGCGTGGCAACGGCATTGGGCGTGCTTCTGGCACTCTCTCCTGCAACTGCCTTGGTCTGCGCGTTGATTTGGCTTGTGATGGCATTCGGCTTCAAAGTATCCTCCCTTGCCGCATTAACCGCCACAATCGCCGCCCCCCTTGCCGCACTGTTTTTTATGCCGCATACTTCTTGGATTTTCGCAACCCTCGCAATCGCCATATTGGTGTTGCTCCGCCATAAGAGCAACATCCTCAACCTGATTAAAGGCAAAGAAAGCAAAATCGGTGAAAAACGCTGATTCGGCATTTGTTTTCCATTACGTCATGCCGTCTGAAACCATGTTCCCGCGTTCAGACAGCATTTCCGCACAAACGGCTTTCATACCATGCTCAGTTACAGACACGCATTCCACGCCGGCAACCACGCCGATATGCTCAAACACTTTACCTTGTTTTTAGTGCTGCAATATTTCAACCGCAAAGACAAGCCCTACTGGTACATCGACACGCACGGCGGCGCGGGTGTGTACAATCTCGAAGGCAGCGAGGCGCAGAAAGTCGGCGAATACCGGCAAGGCATCGCCCTGCTCCGACAGGCGCAAAACCTGCCTGCCGAACTCTCTGACTTTGCCGCGCACATACAAAAAATCCTGCCCTCGCCCGAACTTTACTGCGGTTCTCCGTGGCTGGCACAATCGCTGACCCGCGTCGGCGACAAATTACGCCTGTTTGAGCTGCACCCCACCGACTTTGTCCATCTGCAAAACAATATGGGCGAAGCAGGATTGGGCAAACGCGGACAAGTGTTGCGCGAAGACGGTTACAAAGGGCTGATTTCCCTGCTGCCGCCCCCGCCGCGCCGTGCCGCCGTCCTCATCGACCCGCCTTACGAGGAAAAACAGGACTACTGGCGTGTAACGGAAACGCTGAAATCCGCTTTAAAACGGTTTGAGTCCGGCTGTTATCTCATCTGGTATCCCTGCCTCAGCCGCGAAGAAAGCCGCAAGCTGCCCGAAGAACTGAAAAAACTCGTTCCCGACAACTACCTTCACGCCGAACTGCACGTCCACGCGCCGAAAGCCGACGGTTTCGGTATGCACGGCAGCGGAATGTTCGTCATCAATCCGCCCTATCTGTTGGCGGAACAATTGGCGGCAAACCTCCCCGCCCTGACGCGGCTGCTGGCGCAAGACGAAGGCGCGCGCTACCTTTTGGACAGCAAAATCCGCTGACCCCGATGCCGTCTGAAACCCTTCAGACAACATCTCCCGTCAAATAAACAAAACCGGACGATATACCGGCAGTCGGCACTTTTAAGAATAAATATCCCCTCATCCGCCTGCCGCGTTCCGACTTGCCCCATGCCGTTTTTTTACACTACAATCCCCTAGACTATCCTGCAAAACGCACCAAAGGAATACGCCACAATAACCTGCCGCCTTTCAGACGGCACAAACCTTTCCGAAACGAGCAAACTATGGACACACTGACCCGATTCCTCCCCGAACACCTGCAACAAAACCAGCTGCCCGAAGCACTCGGCGGCGTTTTACTGTCCGTTGTTTCCGCCTGCACCGAAATCAACGCCAAAGTCCGCCTCGGCGCACTGGCCGGCGTATTGGGTATGGCGGGCACGGGCAATATTCAGGGCGAAGACCAAAAAAAACTGGATGTTATCGCCAACAACATCATGATTGACACACTCAAAGCCAACCCTGCCGTTGCCGGTTTGGCAAGCGAGGAAGAAGACTCTTTCGTAAGTGCCGGTGAAAACGGACGCTATCTCGTCCTATTCGACCCTTTAGACGGATCGTCCAATATTGATGTCAACATTTCCGTCGGTACAATTTTCTCCATCCTTGAAAAACCCGAAGGCGCATTGGCAACCGAATCATTCCTTCAAACGGGCAGACAGCAGCTTGCCGCAGGCTATATCCTCTACGGGCCTCAAACCCAGCTCGTATTCACATTCGGACACGGCGTATATATGTTCACGCTCAATGCCGAAAACGAATTTGTGCTGACCAAAGAAAAACCGAAAGTACCCGAAAGTACCAAAGAATTTGCCATCAATATGTCCAACCGCCGCCACTGGCTGCCCCCCGTCCAACAATACATCGACGAGCTCTTGGCGGGCGAAACCGGCACGCGCGGCAAAAACTACAATATGCGCTGGGTAGCCAGCATGGTTGCCGAAATCCACCGCATACTGATGCGCGGGGGCGTGTTCATGTATCCGCAAGACAAACGCGACCCGTCCAAACCCGGCAAACTGCGCCTGATGTATGAAGCCAATCCTATGGCCCTGATACTCGAACAAGCCGGCGCATCGGCAAGCAACGCCCGTCAGGACATACTCGGCATCCGTCCCGAAAGCCTGCACCAGCGCGTCGCCGTCATTATGGGCAGCAGCGAAGAAGTGGATTACCTCAACCGCCTGCATTCAAAATAAAAGGCAGCCTGACCGATAAAGAAAGGCGGCAGCGCGCATCCGACGCTGCCGCCGATATTTCGTTTATAGCCTTAAAAAGATAGAAAACCACCTTTCCGAACGGCAAAAATGCCGTCTGAAAAGTTTTCAGACGGCATTTTAAAAATTAAAGCCCGAATTTATTTGCCCGCTGCTTTTTGCAGGATGGCGTACAACTCGTCTTTCAGTTTCAATTTGGCTTTTTTCAGCTCATCGATGGTTTCCGCACCGCTGGTAACCGGATTGTTGACCAGACCGGTAATTTTATCGTCCAGCTCGTTGTGTTCGTCGAACAGACGGGCGAAGCGGGAATTTTCCTGTTTCAATTTGGAAATCAAATCACGGTATTCTGGGAACATATCGCTTTCCTCTCTTGGTTTACGGTTAAAAAGTCAAACTGAATCTTTACATTAATTATAACAAAGATAATATTTTTATCCAGTGTTTTATCGGATACGGCAAAATTTTCTTTTAACACCGCCGTCCGGTTGATAAAAACGTTGACAATATCACGCTTTACGCATAAATTTTCAGCCTTTCCTACTGTATAGTGGATTAACAAAAATCAGGGCAAGGCGACGAAGCCGCAGACAGTACAAATAGTACGGAACCGATTCACTTGGTGCTTAGCACCTTTAGAGAATCGTTCTCTTCGAGCTAGGGCGAGGCACAACGCCGTACTGGTTTTTGTTAATCCACTATATATGAAAGGCACGCCCCAGTTTCCCCAATGTGGATTTTCAGCGCGTGCAGTAGAGGTGCTGACCCAATTGGCAGACCCTTTGCTTTTGTTAATATCCTAGAAAACCCAGAAATTCGCAGTACTCTACCACTCATCGCCAATCGGCCAACCTTTCCACAGCTTTGGGTTAATGGTGAGTTAATCGGTGGTAGTGATATTATCCTACAAATGTACCAATCAGGTGAGCTAAAACCACTCATTGAAGAGCATAGCCCAAAGGTCTGATTACTTAATATCTTAAAATAAATATCAAAAAAGACTGCTGATGACATTAGCGGTCTTTTTTTGATGGTCAAGATTGATAGTTTGGATTGAATTATTTAGCCATATTAAATACAATAATCAGCATGCCTTGTATGAATCATCAATCAAACTCAGGCGAAGGAGTGCTTGTGGCTAAAACATATTTATTGACTGCATTGATAATGTCTATGACAATCTCTGGATGTCAAGTCATCCATGCCAATCAAGGTAAGGTTAATACTCATTCTGCTGTCATCACAGGTGCAGACGCTCACACGCCTGAACATGCAACGGGACTGATCGAACAAAAGCAGGTGATTGCAAGTGATTTTATGGTAGCGTCAGCCAATCCATTAGCAACACAAGCTGGCTATGATATCTTAAAGCAAGGCGGTAGCGCTGCAGATGCGATGGTGGCGGTGCAGACGACACTAAGCTTGGTAGAGCCACAGTCGTCAGGCTTGGGCGGTGGTGCATTTGTGTTGTATTGGGATAATACCGCCAAAACATTGACCACATTTGATGGGCGTGAGACGGCACCGATGCGTGCGACGCCGGAATTATTTTTGGATAAAGATGGTCAACCATTGAAATTTATGGAAGCGGTGGTCGGTGGTCGCTCGGTGGGTACGCCTGCTATCCCTAAACTGATGGAGACAATACATCAGCGATACGGTGTATTGCCTTGGGGAAAATTATTTGATACACCGATCCGCTTGGCAAAACAAGGCTTTGAGGTGTCGCCAAGGCTTGCCATCTCGGTTGAGCAAAATCAGCAGCATTTGGCACGCTATCCAAAAACAGCCGCTTATTTTTTGCCGAATGGTGTGCCGCTACAAGCAGGCAGCTTGCTGAAAAATTTAGAATTTGCTGACAGTGTTCAGGCGTTAGCAGCTCAAGGTGCAAAAGCTCTGCATACTGGTAAATATGCCCAAAATATCGTTTCAGTTGTCCAAAATGCTAAGGATAACCCCGGTCAATTATCCTTACAAGATTTATCTGATTATCAAGTGGTGGAACGCCCGCCTGTTTGTGTGACTTATCGTATTTATGAAGTATGCGGTATGGGTGCACCAAGCTCAGGTGGGATTGCTGTGGGTCAAATTTTGGGGATTTTAAATGAATTTTCACCCAATCAGGTGGGGTATGATGCTGAAGGTTTACGTCTCTTGGGCGACGCTTCTAGGCTTGCGTTTGCGGATCGTGATGTATATTTGGGCGACCCTGATTTTGTACCAGTACCCATTCGCCAGTTGATTTCTAAAGACTACCTAAAACATCGCAGCCAGCTGCTTGAGCAGTCGGATAAGGCATTGCCTAGCGTATCTGCAGGCGATTTTATTCATGAGTGGGTGTCCTCACAAGCGATTGAGTTACCTTCTACCAGTCATATATCAATTGTGGATAAGGCGGGCAATGTGCTATCAATGACGACTTCCATTGAAAATGCGTTTGGCTCAACTTTGATGGCAAATGGCTACCTGCTGAATAATGAGCTGACAGACTTTAGTTTTGAGCCAATAAAGCAGGGCAAACAGGTCGCCAATCGTGTCGAGCCCGGCAAGAGACCACGCTCCTCAATGGCACCAACCATCGTATTTAAAGCAGGCAAGCCTTATATGGCAATCGGCTCCCCAGGTGGTAGCCGTATCATTGGCTATGTCGCTAAGACGATTGTGGCACATAGTGACTGGAATATGGATATCCAAGATGCCATCAGTGCACCCAATTTATTAAATCGCTTTGGTAGCTATGAACTAGAAACGGGTACAACCGCCCTCCAGTGGCAACAAGCATTAAATGATTTGGGCTATAAGACTGACGTGCGTGAGCTAAATTCAGGTGTTCAAGCCATTATTATCGAGCCAAGCAGGCTGGTTGGTGGTGCCGATCCACGCCGAGAAGGTCGAGTGATGGGTGATTAGAGGTGAAGCTTGTATTTTGTGAATTTGACCGCATTAAGTTAATATTAAAATAGGGGGAAATTGTGAGTAATCAAACAAAAATACAAGCCATCAAGCAAGCTTCTGAGCAGATCTTCGCAATTTGTGAGACGCCAAACACAGCATTACAAGCCATTCATCTGATTTTAAGACATGGTGGGGCAGGAGAGTTGTCTTGGCAAGTGGTGTATCAGCGGGTTATGGCTGATAAAGATGTGGTTGGTGCTGGTTATTTGATTGATTTTGCACAAACTGCCGAAAATTTACCATTTGATGTATTGCCTTTGGGTAGCCTTGTACTAACATAAAGGTAATGAGACGCTAAAAACCAGCATGTTAAATAAATTACCTGATAATGCCAAAGAAAATTTACGCATTATGGACTATCTGCCTTAGGTTTTGAAGTATTTTTTTATACAAAAAACACTCATGATACCCTGATTACACAAAGGAGCCGAGAACATGTTTTCAAAAAGCGTTACCCTCGCACAATATGACCCCGATTTGGCAGCAGCCATTGCCCAAGAAGACCAACGCCAGCAAGACCACGTCGAGCTGATTGCCTCTGAAAACTACGTCAGCTGCGCCGTAATGGAAGCGCAAGGTTCCCAGCTGACCAACAAATACGCCGAAGGCTACCCCGGCAAACGCTACTACGGCGGCTGCGAATACGTCGATATTGTCGAACAATTGGCGATTGACCGCGTCAAAAAACTGTTCGGCGCGCAATACGCCAACGTCCAACCGCACTCCGGCTCGCAAGCCAACCAAGCCGTGTACGCTTCCGTTTTAAAACCAGGCGACACCATTTTGGGTATGTCTCTAGCGCACGGCGGCCACCTGACCCACGGCGCGAGCGTTAATATTTCCGGCAAACTCTACAACGCCGTTACTTATGGCTTGGATGAAAACGAAGTGCTCGATTATGCCGAAGTGGAACGCTTGGCTCTCGAACACAAACCTAAAATGATTGTGGCCGGTGCGTCTGCCTACGCGTTGCAAATCGACTGGGCAAAATTCCGCGAAATCGCCGATAAAGTCGGCGCATACCTCTTTGTCGATATGGCGCACTATGCCGGTCTGGTTGCCGGCGGCGAATATCCCAATCCCGTGCCGTTCTGCGACTTCGTTACCACCACCACCCACAAAACCCTGCGCGGTCCTCGCGGCGGCGTAATTTTGTGCCGCGACAATACCCACGAAAAAGCGTTGAACTCTTCCATCTTCCCAAGCCTGCAAGGCGGTCCGCTGATGCACGTCATCGCCGCCAAAGCCGTAGCGTTTAAAGAAGCGTTGCAACCCGAGTTCAAACAATACGCAAAACAAGTGAAAATCAATGCTGCCGCCATGGCGGAAGAACTGGTCAAACGCGGTTTGCGCATCGTTTCCGGCCGCACCGAAAGCCACGTTTTCCTCGTCGACCTGCAACCGATGAAAATCACCGGCAAAGCCGCCGAAGCCGCTTTGGGCAAAGCGCACATCACCGTCAACAAAAACGCCATTCCGAACGATCCGGAAAAACCCTTCGTTACCTCCGGCATCCGCATCGGTTCCGCCGCCATGACCACACGCGGTTTTAACGAAGCCGACGCGCGCGTATTGGCGAACTTGGTTGCCGACGTATTGTCTAACCCCGAAGACGAAGCCAACCTCGCCAAAGTCCGCGAACAAGTAACTGCTTTGTGCAATAAATACCCCGTTTACGGCGCGTAAGCCTTTTTAAAAATATTCCGCCAAGCAATCCAATGCCGCCTGAAATCTCATAATGTTTCAGGCGGAAACCTTTGCAAAATCCCCCAAAATCTCCTAAATTCCCACCAAGACATTTAGGAGATTTCT
>NZ_KV815386.1:0-1378 GCF_001814225.1 Neisseria sp. HMSC070F02
TAACACCTGCCGTAAATACGGCGCAAAACTGGCTGTTGTAACAGCTGCTCCCCTGGCTTTGGCCGCACATGCAAATACAACGTTGCCCGATACGGCAAAAAACGCTTTGGAAGCCGCAAAAGCGGACGGTATGGAAGCCGGTTGGATTGTAGTGGGCGTTTTCGCCGCGCTTTTTGTGTTTTCCATCGTTAAGAGAGTGATGAAGTAAGACGGCATGTACTACCAAGTCGGAAATAAATGTCTTGAGAAGCACCAGGCTGAAAACCTTTATTTCAGCTTGGTAGTACCAAGAATCAAAGAAAACGGACAGATTGTCAGGCCGGAATATAACGGCAGCCTGTGGAAGATGTCGGACGGTCAGCCGCTAAGGCTTTTATTGGCGGAATGCAGTCCGAAAGACAACCTGCAAAGCGGTCTTGAAACAGGCTGGATAGTATTCGGCGTGATGGCATCCGTTTACTTTGTTTCCCTGCTGAAAAAGGTTTTGAAATGATGGATTTTTATTTTTATCTCGGCGTTTCCGTACCCGTATTAATCGGGGCGGTTCTGTTTAAGAATTGAGCGCATGAAGTTATGGTGTCAAAATCAGGCTTTCAAAACAACCTTTGAAAGGCAGAACCATGAACAAGCCGTTTATCACTCAGGCGCAGTTGGCACTTTATAAATATCAGCCGTCAAGCAAGTATTTTGGGCAATCGATGGCGGTTATAGCGCAATCTGAATTTGTTGAATTTGCGAAGATTAATAAGTCTGAAAATGTTATTGATTGTTTCTCTTTTTTCTGGAATAGAAGAATTAAACATGATATTTGGCTAATCTCATTTTCTGATAATTCAGAAATGGTAATTAAAGAATCCCTGAAAGATGGTCATAAAATATACAAATTTGAATTTTGCGAAATTGTCGATAATTGCAATTTTGATGATGTATTCGTTTGAAGCGAATGCAAATGCAGTAAAAATATCTGAAACTGTTTCAGTTGATACCGGACAAGGTGCGAAAATTCATAAGTTTGTACCTAAAAATAGTAAAACTTATTCATCTGATTTAATAAAAACGGTAGATTTAACACACATCCCTACGGGCGCAAAAGCCCGAATCAACGCCAAAATAACCGCCAGCATTTCCCGCGCCGGCGTATTGGCGGGGGGCGGCAAACTTGCCCGCTTAGGCGCGAAATTCAGCACAAGGGCGGTTCCCTATGTCGGAACAGCCCTTTTAGCCCATGACGTATACGAAACTTTCAAAGAAGACATACAGGCACGAGGCTACCAATACGACCCCGAAACCGACAAATTTGCAAAGGTCTCAGGCTAAGTGCGCCTGTTGCCGCCTAAAAGGTAACCCGGATGCCTGATTATCGGGTATCCGGGGAGGA
>NZ_KV815387.1:0-6542 GCF_001814225.1 Neisseria sp. HMSC070F02
GGTCTGGATTCCCGCCTGCGCGGGAATGACGATTTGGAAATTACCCGAAACCCAAAAACAACTGAAACCGAACAGACCGGATTCCCGCCTGCGCGGAAATGACGGGTCTTTTATCATCTTTAAAGGCTGCCGCGCGCCATCTCGACGGCGGTCTCCACGGCAGTTATCAGGCTGCCGGAATCCGCCCTGCCGGTTGCCGCCAAATCGAGCGCGGTGCCGTGATCGACGGAGGTGCGGATAAAGGGCAGGCCGAGCGTGATGTTCACGCCCTGTCCGAAGCTGTGGTATTTCAACACGGGCAGCCCTTGGTCGTGGTACATCGCCAATACGGCATCCGCGCCTTCGAGCATAAACGGTTGGAACAGCGTATCTGCCGGATACGGGCCGGCGAGGTTTATCCCTTCGCGGCGCAGGTTTTCCAATGCGGGGATAATGGTGTCGGTTTCTTCGTGTCCGAGGTGTCCGCCCTCGCCGGCGTGGGGGTTGAGTCCGGCGACCAGGATTTTGGGATTTTTGATGCCGAATTTGTGTTTTAAGTCGTGATGCAGAATGCGTGCGACGCTTTCAATCAGCGGTTGCGTGATGGCGGCGGCAACGTCTTTCAGCGGCAGGTGGGTCGTTACGAGGGCGACGCGCAGGTCTTTGCCGGCAAGCATCATCACAACCTGCCCCGTGCCGCTTTTTTCCGCCAGATATTCGGTGTGTCCGCTGAAAAAACCTGTGCTTGCGCGCGCGTCGTTGATGATGCCTTTGTGCAGCGGCGCGGTAACGATGCCGTCGAAAATGCCGTCTGAAATGCCTGCGAGCGCGGTGTCCAAAAGTTGCAGCACATAGGCGGCGTTGGCGGGATTGAGCCGCCCTGCCTCAACCGCTTCGACGGCAGGGATGTGCAGCACTTCCAGCTCGCCGTATGCCGCGCCGCCTGATTCCGGATCGAAGTCGCGCAAGACGACGCTTTTGCCCAAGGCTTCGGCGCGCGCGCGCAACAGGTGTTTGTCGCCCAATACCGCGCAGCGGCAGGGCAGGCGTGCAAACGCCAAGTCCAAACAAATATCGGGGCCGATGCCGGCAGGCTCGCCGGAAGTAACGGCAAAAACAGGCTGTTTCATCGTGTTTGCTCCAAACAAAATGCGATTCTAACGCCGCAGCCGCGCGGCGATGTAAATTTTTCTGATTTTGTTGACAATCTGCTAGAATGGGCGTTTACAAAATTTAAACCCTGCTTGCATACCGCCAATATGTGCGGGTTTCAACTTTAAGGAAGCGATATGAACGAGAACTTTACCGAATGGCTGCACGGCTGGGTCGGCGCCATCAACGATCCGATGTGGTCATACTTGGTTTATATGCTTTTGGGTACGGGGCTTTTCTTCACCGTAACCACGGGCTTTGTCCAATTCCGCCTGTTCGGGCGCAGCATCAAAGAAATGCTCGGCGGCCGCAAACAGGGGGACGACCCTCACGGCATCACGCCGTTTCAGGCATTTGTAACCGGCCTTGCCAGCCGCGTGGGCGTGGGCAATATCGCGGGCGTGGCCATCGCCATCAAAGTCGGCGGACCGGGCGCGGTGTTTTGGATGTGGGTAACCGCCTTAATCGGTATGAGTTCGGCGTTTGTCGAATCTTCGCTGGCGCAGCTCTTTAAAGTCCGCGACTACGACAACCACCATTTCCGGGGCGGCCCTGCCTACTACATCACTCAAGGGCTGGGGCAGAAATGGCTGGGCGTGTTGTTCGCCCTGAGCCTGATTTTCTGTTTCGGCTTTGTGTTTGAAGCGGTTCAGACCAATACCATTGCCGATACCGTCAAAGCGGCGTGGGGTTGGGAGCCTCATTATGTCGGCGTCGCCCTGGTGATTTTAACCGCGCCGATTATCTTCGGCGGCATCAGGCGCATATCTAAAGCGGCGGAAATCGTCGTCCCCCTGATGGCGGTTTTGTACCTCTTTATCGCTCTTTTCATCATTTTGACCAATATTCCGATGATTCCGGACGTGTTCGGTCAGATTTTTTCGGGCGCGTTCAAATTCGACGCGGCAGCAGGCGGCTTACTCGGCGGTCTGATTTCGCAAACGATGATGATGGGCATCAAACGCGGCCTGTATTCCAACGAGGCGGGTATGGGTTCCGCGCCGAACGCCGCCGCCGCCGCCGAAGTGAAACACCCTGTTTCGCAAGGTATGATTCAAATGCTGGGCGTGTTTGTCGATACCATCATCGTTTGTTCTTGCACCGCCTTCATCATCTTGATTTACCAACAGCCTTACGGCGATTTGAGCGGTGCGGCGTTGACGCAGGCGGCGATTGTCAGCCAAGTGGGGCAATGGGGCGCGGGCTTCCTCGCCGTCATCCTGTTTATGTTTGCCTTTTCCACCGTTATCGGCAACTATGCCTATGCCGAGTCCAACGTCCAATTCATCAAAAGCCATTGGCTGATTACCGCCGTTTTCCGTATGCTGGTTTTGGCGTGGGTCTATTTCGGCGCGGTTGCCAATGTGCCTTTGGTCTGGGATATGGCGGATATGGCGATGGGCATTATGGCGTGGATCAACCTTGTCGCCATCCTGCTGCTCTCGCCCTTGGCGTTTATGCTGCTGCGCGATTACACCGCCAAGCTGAAAATGGGCAAAGACCCCGAGTTCAAACTTTCCGAACATCCGGGCCTGAAACGCCGTATCAAATCCGACGTTTGGTAAATCCCGCCCTTACCGGAGCCGCTTCCCCGCGAAGCGGCTTTTCCCTTTCCGCACACTGTAAAAACAGGGCGAACAAGCGTACAATCCCAACCCTTTACTTTTGAATCCATTTCGTTTTTCAGACGGCATATTGAATATAGTGGTTTAACAAAAATCAGGACAAGGCGACCGAAGCCGCAGACAGTACAGATAGTACGGAACCGATTCACTTGGTGCTTAGCACCTTTAGAGAATCGTTCTCTTCGAGCTAGGGCGAGGCAACGCCGTACTGGTTTTTGTTAATCCACTATAAATGCCGTCTGAAACACCGTCAGGCAATACACACATGACCCACATGATTTACCCCAAAACCTACGACGTTATCGTCGTCGGCGGCGGACACGCCGGCACAGAAGCCGCGCTCGCCGCCGCCCGTATGGGCGCGCAGACGCTTTTGCTCACACACAATATTGAAACGCTCGGACAAATGTCGTGCAACCCCTCCATCGGCGGCATCGGCAAAGGGCATTTGGTACGCGAACTCGACGCGCTCGGTGGCGCAATGGCGTTGGCAACCGACAAATCAGGTATCCAATTCCGCCGCCTGAACGCCAGCAAAGGCGCGGCAGTGCGAGCCACGCGCGCACAGGCCGACCGCATTTTGTATAAAGCCGCCATCCGCGAAATGTTGGAAAACCAAGAAAACCTCGACCTTTTCCAACAAGCCGTCGAAGACGTAACGCTCGACGGCGAACGCATCAGCGGCGTAATTACCGCGATGGGCGTGGAGTTTAAAGCACGCGCCGTCGTGTTGACCGCAGGCACGTTTTTGTCCGGCAAAATCCACATCGGTTTGGAACACTACGAAGGCGGACGCGCCGGCGACCCCGCCGCCAAATCGCTGGGCGGACGTTTGCGCGAATTGAAGCTGCCGCAAGGCCGTCTGAAAACCGGCACGCCGCCGCGCATCGACGGACGCACGATTGACTTTTCCCAACTGACCGAACAGCCCGGCGACACACCCGTTCCCGTCATGTCCGTGCGCGGCAGTGCCGAAATGCACCCGCACCAAGTGTCCTGCTGGATTACGCATACCAACACGCAAACCCACGACATCATCCGCTCAGGCTTCGACCGCAGCCCGATGTTTACCGGCAAAATCGAAGGCGTGGGCCCGCGTTATTGTCCGTCTATCGAAGACAAAATCAACCGCTTCGCCGACAAAGACAGCCACCAGATTTTCCTCGAACCCGAAGGTCTGACCACGCACGAATACTACCCCAACGGTATCTCCACCAGCCTGCCGTTCGACATTCAAATCGCGCTCGTCCGCAGTATGAAAGGTTTGGAAAACGCCCATATCCTGCGCCCCGGTTACGCCATCGAATACGACTACTTCGATCCGCGCAACCTCAAAGCCAGCCTTGAAACCAAAACCATTGAGGGACTGTTTTTCGCCGGGCAAATCAACGGCACGACAGGCTACGAAGAAGCCGCCGCGCAAGGCCTGCTCGCAGGCGCGAACGCCGTGCAATACGTCCGCGGACAAGATCCGCTCCTGCTGCGCCGCGAACAAGCCTATCTCGGCGTATTGGTGGACGACCTCATCACCAAAGGCGTGAACGAACCCTACCGAATGTTCACCAGCCGTGCCGAATACCGATTGCAACTCAGGGAAGACAACGCCGATATGCGCCTGACCGAAGACGGCTACAAAATCGGCTTGGTGGGTGAAGCGCAATGGCGCATGTTCAACGAAAAACGCGAAGCCATCGAGCGCGAAATCCAACGTTTGAAAACAACGTGGTACACGCCGCAAAAACTCGCCGAAGACGAACAAATCCGCGTATTCGGACAAAAACTCAACCGCGAAGCCAACCTGCACGACCTCCTGCGCCGCCCGAACCTCGATTACGCCGCGCTGATGACGCTCGAAGGCGCGATGCCGTCTGAACGCCTCGCTGCCGAAGTGGTCGAGCAAGTCGAAATCCAAGTCAAATACCAAGGCTATATCGACCGCCAAAACGAAGAAATCGACAGCCGCCGCGACATCGAAACCTTAAAACTGCCCGACGGCATCGATTACGGCAAAGTCAAAGGCTTATCGGCAGAAGTGCAGCAAAAGCTCAACCAGCACAAACCTGAAACCGTCGGGCAGGCAAGCCGCATTTCCGGCGTAACGCCTGCCGCCGTCGCACTGCTGATGGTGCATTTGAAGCGCGGGTTTAAAGACGCGAAATAAACACATCGGTACGATGCCGTCTGAAACATCGTTCAGACGGCATTCCCACCATCCCAACAGGAAACATCATGCACATACTGACCGCCGGCGTGGACGAGGCAGGACGCGGGCCTTTAGTCGGCAGCGTGTTTGCCGCCGCCGTCATCCTTCCGGAAACATTCGACCTGCCCGGACTGACCGACTCCAAAAAACTCAGCGAGAAAAAACGCGACGCGCTTGCCGAAATGATAAAAAATCAGGCGGCCGCGTGGCACGTCGCCGCCGCCACGCCCGAAGAAATCGCCAGCCTCAACATCCTGCACGCCACCATGCTCGCGATGAAACGCGCCGTTGACGGTTTGGCTGTGCGTCCCGAAAAAATATTCATCGACGGCAACCGCATTCCCGAACATTTGAACATCCCTGCCGAAGCCGTCGTCAAAGGCGACAGCAAAATCATCGAAATATCCGCCGCATCCGTTTTGGCAAAGACCGCCCGCGATGCGGAAATGTACGCACTGGCGCAACGCCATCCCCAATACGGTTTCGACAAACACAAAGGTTACGGCACGAAGCAGCATTTGGAAGCCCTCGAAAAATACGGCGTGCTGCCCGAACACCGCCGCGACTTCGCCCCCGTCAGAAACCTGCTCGCGCAGCAGACGCTGTTTTAAACCGGCACAAAAATGCCGTCTGAACTTCAGACGGCATTTTCAGCATCGCAACTTCAAAGAGAAAGAACCCAAACCGTCATTCCTGCGAAAAACAGAAAATCAAAAGCGTGGGCAACAAGTTGCGTACGCTACGCTCACTGCCAAGAAACAATTTTACCGTTTTCAATTTTTGGTAAATTATCTTGTAACGCACAAAAACCAAAACATTTTTGTGTGAATTTCGTCCTGAATTCTGTTAATTTATCAATGAACTCTTGTTCATTTTCCTTTGTTTGAAACGAAAATTCATCTTGTAACTTTTCATAATCGAAATTACCCATTTCATCACAATATAATTTATCAAATTCATCTGCTAGCCAAATGCACAATTCTTTCAGATGATTGTCTGATAAAATTTCCTGTGGTAATAATTCTTCACACCAATCGTTTTCAATAATTTCATCATTTTCATCATAAAACCATACTGGAAAACAGTGAAATTCAAGTAACAATCTTATTTTTTTCATTTAACTACTCTTTTGGGGTTGGCACCAACAATAAACCCATTATTGCCTATATCAATAGCCACACGGTGTTTTGTGCCGTTATAGGTGAATTCATATATAGGTCTTGTGCGTTGCATTCCTACAATTTGTCCATTTTTAACCGCAGTCATCAAATAATTAGGAATTTCAGATAAAGAAACCTAAAATCCGTCATTCCCGTGAAAACGGGAATCCAGTCCGTCCGGTTTCCGTTTTTTTTTGAATTTCGGGAAACTTCCAAACCGTCATTCCCACAAAAACAAAAAATCAAAAACTGAAATTTCGTCATTCCCGCGCAGGCGGGAATCTAGAAACTCAAAGCTGCAAGAATTTATCAAAAATGACTGAAACTCAAAAAACCGGATTCCCGCGAAAACAGGAATCCGGAGTCTCAGGGTTGGAAAAACCGTTTTTCCCGATAAGTTTCCGTACCGACAGACCTAGATTC
>NZ_KV815387.1:6642-28965 GCF_001814225.1 Neisseria sp. HMSC070F02
TAGATTCCCGCCTGCGCGGGAATGACGATATTTCAGTTTTCTGTTTTGATTTTTTGTTTTTGCGGGAATGACAATATAGTGGATTAACAAAAATCAGGACAAGGCGAACGAAACGCAGACAGTACAGATAGTACGGAACCGATTCACTTGGTGCTTAGCACCTTTAGAGAATCGTTCTCTTCGAGCTAGGGCGAGGCACAACGCCGTACTGGTTTTTGTTAATCCACTATAAATGACGATATAAGTATTTTTATTTTAATCCGCCATATTAACGCACTCGGCCAAACAGCATAAAGGCACGGGCAGCCCGATTTGGATTGACCTATTTCCCCGACACCCTCGCCATCAGCTCGTCCGCCAAGGCAAGATACGCCTTGGTACCCTTTGCCTGCGCGTCGTAAGCCATAACCGGCATACCGTGGCTCGGGGCTTCCGCAAGACGGATATTGCGCGGGATGGCGGTTTCAAAAAGCAAATCCCCGAAATGGCTGCGCAACTGTTCGCTGACTTCGGCAACCAGCCTGCTGCGGCTGTCGTACATCGTGCGCACGATGCCCGTGATGTCCAAATCGGGATTGACCGCCTGACGGATTTTGCGCACGGTTGCAATCAAATCGGAAATCCCTTCCAGCGCGTAATATTCGCACAACATCGGCACAATCACGCCGCCCGCCGCCACCAAGCCGTTAAGCGTCAACAGCGTCAGCGAAGGCGGACAGTCGATCAGGATAAAGTCGTAATCTTCCGCCACTGCCTTGAGTGCGTTTTTCAAACGCACTTCCCGGGCGATTTCCTGCACCAGCTCGATTTCCGCACCGGCCAGCGCGCGGTTCGCACCCAACACAGCGTATCCGCCCTCTTTGCTGCGTACCGTCGCCGATTTCACGTCCGCATCGCCCAATAAGACCTGATAAACGCCGGACTGCAAACCCGCCTTGTCGATACCGCTGCCCGTCGTCGCATTGCCCTGCGGATCCAAATCAACCACCAGCACGCGTTTGCCGCGCGATGCCAGCGAAGCCGCCAAATTTACCGTCGTCGTCGTTTTGCCCACACCGCCCTTCTGATTGGCGATGGCAAGGATGTTCGCACTCATGTCCCGCCCGTGTCCCGTCTGATGTTGAAAAAAGAAAAACAGTGCGGAATTTTACCTTTATCCGCACAAAAAAGGTATTCATGCCGTCTGAAGTGCGCTCAACGCTTGCGGAGTATGACGATATGGCGTTCCGCATCCAAGCCCGGCACGTCAAGCCTTTGGACTTTTTCGACGCACACATCCTGCGGCAGGTGGTCGATTTCCCCCTGCGGATACACGCCCTTCATCGCCGCCCAGTAGCCGCCGTCTTTCAACAGATGCGCCGTCCACGACACAAAATCCGCCAGTTCTGCAAACGCACGGCTGGTAATCACGTCGGCACGCACGTCCGAAACCGCCTCCACGCGTCCGGATACCACGCGCACATTGTCCAATCCCAACTCGATAACCGCCTGCTGTAAAAAAGCCGTTTTCTTCGTATTCGCATCCAAAAGGGTTATCTGCACATCCGGACGGCACACCGCCGCCGGAATGCCGGGCTGTCCTCCGCCCGAACCGACATCCAGCATCGTCTGTGCGCCTTCGATATAGGGCAGCAGCGTCAGGCTGTCCAAAAGATGATGGACAATCATTTTTTCCTCGTCGCGCAGGGCGGTCAGATTGTAGGTTTTGTTCCACTTTTTCAACAAATCCACATAGGCCAAAAGCCTGTCCTGCGCCGTTTCCGAAATATCCAGCCCCATCGCAGCAATGCCCGATTGTAGGCGTTCTTTACGTTCCATATCTGCTTCCTATCCATATTCAGGCGTAATGTTAGCGGAAAAACATGCCGTCTGAAACCGCGTGTCGGGTTTCAGACGGCATTTCCCGTTCCGTCCTATTTTTTCCTGTGGAACACCACCAGCTGCACTGGCGCGCGCGTCAAGCGTTTGGGCAGCGTCAGCATCGCCACCAGCCACACGGCAAACGCATATTCCAACACCGCCTCCCCGCGCAGCCCGCCCAAGGCGGCACTGCCCAACAACAGTTCGAAAATCCAAGCCACCGCCGCCGCCGCGCAAGCCGCCACGCCTGACAGAAACAGCGCGTAACGCGAATGCCGCCGCATCATCTTTTTGTACGCCAGTTTCGTCAGACCCGCCGACACAACCACATTCAAAAACGCAAACACACCGAACACAAACCAAACAGTGCTGTCCCAACCGCCACGCCAGCCGAATCCGCCGTCCGACACCGACACCAGCAGCCCCGTCCGTCCGAACGCAAATGCCAAGGCATCATGCACCGACAGTGCGAACGGCAGCGTCAAAAACACCAGCCCCGCAAACAAAGCCGCATAGGGATATTTCTCGTTCACATACATCACCGACTCTCCTCACGAAGCAAACCGCATTATACCGTGCAAAACTTTGCCAGCAGCCCGAAAAGTTGCAGAAACAACCGTTCATATATATCATAACGAAAAAAGCCGGTGTAGCTCAGTCGGTAGAGCAGCGCATTCGTAACGCGAAGGTCGGGGGTTCGATTCCCTTCTCCGGCACCAATACCAAGCACAGACCCTCCCTATCCCAGGAAGCCTGTGCTTTTTCACATTTCCGCTTCAGACGGCAACCGATATGAACACCTCGCAACGCAACCGCCTTTCCAGCCGCTGGCTCAACTCCTACGAACGCTACCGCTACCGCCGCCTCATCCACTCCGTCCGGCTTGGCGGAGCCGTCCTGTTCGCCACCGCACTCGCCCGGCTGTTCCACCTCCAACACGGCGAATGGATAGGCATGACCGTCTTCGTCGTCCTCGGCATGCTCCAGTTTCAAGGGGCGATTTACTCCAAGGCGGTGGAACGTATGCTCGGTACGGTCATCGGGCTGGGCGCGGGTTTGGGCGTTTTATGGCTGAACCAGCATTATTTCCACGACAATCTCCTCTTCTACCTCACCGTCGGCACGGCAAGCGCACTGGCCGGTTGGGCGGCGGTCGGCAAAAACGGTTACGTCCCCATGCTGGCGGGGCTGACGATGTGCATGCTCATCGGCGACAACGGCAGCGAATGGCTCGACAGCGGACTCATGCGCGCGATGAACGTCCTCATCGGCGCGGCCATCGCCATCGCCGCCGCCAAACTGCTGCCGCTGAAATCCACACTGATGTGGCGTTTCATGCTTGCCGACAACCTGACCGACTGCAGCAAAATGATTGCCGAAATCAGCAACGGCAGGCGCATGACCCGCGAACGCCTCGAAGAGAACATGGCGAAAATGCGCCAAATCAACGCACGCATGGTCAAAAGCCGCAGCCACCTCGCCGCCACATCGGGCGAAAGCCGCATCAGCCCCGCCATGATGGAAGCCATGCAGCACGCCCACCGTAAAATTGTCAACACCACCGAGCTGCTCCTGACCACTGCCGCCAAGCTGCAATCTCCCAAACTCAACGGCAGCGAAATCCGGCTGCTCGACCGCCACTTCACACTGCTCCAAACCGACCTGCAACAAACCGTCGCCCTTATCAACGGCAGACACGCCCGCCGCATCCGCATCGACACCGCTATCAACCCCGAACTGGAAGCCCTCGCCGAACACCTCCACTACCAATGGCAGGGCTTCCTCTGGCTCAGCACCAATATGCGTCAGGAAATTTCCGCCCTCGTCATCCTGCTGCAACGCACCCGCCGCAAATGGCTGGATGCCCACGAACGCCAACACCTGCGCCAAAGCCTGCTTGAAACACGGGAACACGGCTGACGGTCGGACACGATGCCGTCTGAAACGCCTGTCGCTTCAGACGGCATCCCCAATCCGCCTACCTTGTCGTTATGCCCGAATAACGGTACTATTCGCGGTTAACGGTCTTTATGCCGTCTGAACGGCTTGAAACGCGTTCAGACGGTCTCCCGCCCACCTTATCCCACCGAAAGAACAATATGATCAACGATATTCAAAAAACAGCCGAAGGCAAAATGCAGCGTTCGGTCGAAGTACTGAAAGAAAATCTGGCGAAAGTGCGTACCGGCCGCGCGCATACCGGCCTGCTCGACCAAGTGGAAGTCGAATACTGGGGCAGCATGGTCCCCGTCAGCCAAGTTGCCAACGTAACGCTTCTGGACGCGCGCACCATCGGCGTGAAACCGTTTGAGGGCAATATGGCGGTCAAAGTCGAGAAAGCCATCCGCGATTCAAACTTGGGGCTGAACCCGGCAGCTGTCGGCGACCTGATCCGCGTGCCGATGCCCATGCTGACCGAAGAACGCCGCAAAGACCTGATTAAAGTCGTACGCGGCGAAGCGGAAGAAGGCCGCGTCTCCATCCGCAACGTGCGCCGCGATGCCAACGACCACATCAAAAAACTCCTCAAAGACAAAGAAATTTCCGAAGACGAGGCACGTCGCGGCGAAGAAGCGGTTCAAAAACTGACCGACAAATACATTACCGAAGCCGACAAACTCCTGACTGCCAAAGAAGAAGATTTGATGGCAATTTAACCTGCACGGTTCGGCGTTCAGACGGCATTTGAATGCCGAACCGCGAAAGGCAGACATGAAAAGCAGCACGCAGGCCGTTTTGGAACACACCGCCATTCCCAAGCATATCGCCGTGATTATGGACGGCAACGGCCGTTGGGCGAAAAAACGTTTCCTCCCGCGCATAATGGGACACAAACGCGGTTTGGACGCATTGGAAAATATGGTGAAGCATTGCGCCAAACTGGGTGTGCAATATCTGACCGTGTTTGCCTTTTCAACCGAAAACTGGCGCCGCCCCGAAGACGAAGTTTCGTTCCTGATGGGGCTGTTTTTACAGGCTTTGCAAAAACAGGTACGTCGCCTGCACGAAAACAATATGCGCCTGAAGATATTGGGCAGCCGCGAACGCTTCAACCGGCAGATTCTGCAAGGCATCGAAGAGGCGGAAGCGTTGACGGCAAACAATACCGGCCTGACCCTGAGCATTGCCGCCGATTACGGCGGCCGCTGGGATATTTTGCAGGCGGCAAACAAACTGATTGCCGAAGGCGTATCCGAGATTACGGAAGACACGCTGGCGAAACACTTGATGCTGGGCGATGCACCGGAACCGGATTTGTTCATCCGCACCGGCGGCGAAACGCGCATCAGCAATTTCCTGCTCTGGCAGATGGCATATGCAGAACTGTATTTCACCGATATTTTGTGGCCCGATTTTGACGGCAAGGCTTTGGACGATGCCGTCGCTTCGTTCCAAAAACGCGAACGGCGGTTCGGACGCACCTCCGAGCAACTGCCTATCGAACAGCAAAGGAACTGAATATGCTGAAACAACGGGTGATAACTGCTATGTGGCTGCTGCCGCTGATGCTGGGCATGCTGTTTTACGCGCCGCAATGGTTGTGGGCTGCATTTTGCGGACTGATTGCCCTGATTGCCTTGTGGGAATATGCCCGTATGAGCGGTTTGTGCAAAATTAAAACCAACCATTACCTCGCCGCAACCTTGGTTTTCGGCGTGGTTGCCTATGCGGGCGGCTGGATGCTGCCTAATTTGGTTTGGTATGTTGTTTTGGCATTTTGGCTCGCCATCATGCCTTTGTGGTTGAGATTCAAATGGAGGCTCAACGGCGGTTGGCAGGTTTATGCCGTCGGTTGGCTTCTGGTCATGCCGTTTTGGTTCGCGCTCGTATCCCTGCGCCCGCACCCTGATGATGCCCTGCCGCTGCTCGCCGTGATGGGTTTGGTGTGGGTTGCCGATGTTTTCGCGTATTTCAGCGGCAAGGCGTTCGGCAAACACAAAATCGCACCGGCAATCAGCCCCGGCAAAAGCTGGGAAGGCGCAATCGGCGGCGCGGTTTGCGTGGCCGTGTACATGACCGCCGTACGAAGTGCCGGCTGGCTGGCATTCGATACAGGCTGGTTCGATACCGTGTTAATCGGTTTGGTGCTGACCGTCGTCAGCGTATGCGGCGACCTTTTGGAAAGCTGGCTCAAGCGCGCGGCAGGCATCAAAGACAGCAGCAACCTGCTGCCCGGACACGGCGGCGTGTTCGACCGTACCGACAGCCTGATTGCCGTTATCAGCGTCTATGCGGCGATGATGTCGGTTTTAAATTGATTCTATGCCGTCTGAAAACGCTTCAGACGGCATCCGGTATAAAGTTATCCCCATTATGACACCACAAGTCCTGACCATATTAGGCAGTACCGGCAGCATAGGCGAAAGCACGCTGGACGTTGTCTCCCGCCACCCCGAAAAATTCCGCGTATTCGCGCTGGCAGGGCATAAGCAGGTCGAGAAACTGGCGGCTCAATGTCAAACGTTCCGCCCCGAATATGCCGTCGTTGCCGATACGGAACACGCCGCCCGGCTTGAAGCCCTGTTGAAACACGACGGCACGGCGACACAGGTTTTACACGGCGCGCAGGCATTGGTTGACGTTGCGTCTGCCGACGAAGTCGGCGGTGTCATGTGCGCCATCGTCGGGGCGGCGGGGCTGCCTTCCGCGCTCGCAGCGGCGCAAAAAGGCAAAACTATTTATCTGGCGAACAAAGAGACGTTGGTGGTTTCCGGCGCGTTGTTTATGGAAACCGCCCGTGCAAACAGCGCGGCAGTGTTACCCGTCGACAGCGAACACAACGCCGTTTTCCAAGTTTTGCCGCGCGATTACACAGGTCGTCTGAACGAACACGGCATCCGTTCGATTATCCTGACCGCTTCCGGCGGCCCATTTTTAACGACCGATTTAAACACGTTCGACAGCATTACGCCCGACCAAGCGGTCAAACACCCCAATTGGCGTATGGGACGCAAAATCTCCGTCGATTCCGCCACCATGATGAACAAAGGTTTGGAGCTGATTGAAGCGCATTGGCTGTTCAACTGTCCGCCCGACAAACTCGAAGTCGTCATCCATCCGCAATCCGTGATACACAGCATGGTGCGCTACCGCGACGGCTCCGTGTTGGCGCAACTGGGCAATCCCGATATGCGAACGCCCATCGCTTATTGTTTGGGTTTGCCCGAGCGCATCGATTCGGGTGTCGGCGACCTGGATTTCGACGCATTGTCCGCGCTGACCTTCCAAAAGCCCGACTTTGACCGCTTCCCCTGCCTGAAGCTCGCCTATGAAGCCATGAACGCGGGCGGGGTCGCGCCCTGCGTATTGAACGCCGCCAACGAAGCCGCCGTCGCCGCCTTTTTGGACGGACAGATTAAGTTTACCGACATTGCCAAAACCGTCGCCCATTGTCTTTCACAAGACTTTTCAGACGGCATAGGCGACATAGGGGGGCTCTTGGCGCAAGATGCCCGGACACGCGCACAAGCGCGGGCATTTATCGGCACACTGCGCTGATGCCGTCTGAACACCGTTATCAAAGGAAAACCATTTGCACACCCTTCTAGCTTTTATCTTCGCCATCCTGATTTTGGTCAGCCTGCACGAGTTCGGACACTACATCGTTGCCAGATTGTGCGGCGTCAAAGTCGTACGCTTTTCCGTCGGCTTCGGCAAACCGTTTTTCACCCGAAAGCGCGGCGACACCGAATGGTGCCTCGCCCCGATTCCGTTGGGCGGTTACGTCAAAATGGTCGATACGCGCGAAGGCGAAGTATCAGAAGCCGATTTACCCTACGCTTTTGACAAACAACACCCCGCCAAACGCATCGCCATCGTCGCCGCCGGCCCGCTGACCAATCTCGCACTGGCGGTTTTGCTGTACGGACTGAGCTTTTCCTTCGGCGTAACCGAACTGCGCCCCTACGTCGGCACAGTCGAACCCGACACCATTGCCGCCCGCGCCGGCTTCCAAAGCGGCG
Source organism: Neisseria sp. HMSC070F02 (assembly GCF_001814225.1). Taxonomy (NCBI): domain Bacteria; kingdom Pseudomonadati; phylum Pseudomonadota; class Betaproteobacteria; order Neisseriales; family Neisseriaceae; genus Neisseria; species Neisseria sp. HMSC070F02. The sequence goes on from NZ_KV815387.1 coordinate 14,466, forward strand.
ACAAAATACAATCCGTCAACGGCACACCCGTTGCAGATTGGGGCGGCGCGCAAACCGAAATCGTCCTCAACCTCGAAGCCGGCAAAGTCGCCGTCGGCGTTCAGACGGCATCGGGCGCGCAAACCGTCCGCACCATCGATGCCGCAGGCACGCCGGAAGCCGGTAAAATCGCAAAAAACCAAGGCTACATCGGACTGATGCCCTTTAAAATCACAACCGTTGCCGGCGGCGTGGAAAAAGGCAGCCCCGCCGAAAAAGCAGGCCTGAAACCGGGCGACAGGCTGACTGCCGCCGACGGCAAACCCATCGCCTCATGGCAGGAATGGGCAAACCTGACCCGCCAAAGCCCCGGCAAAAAAATCACCCTGACCTACGAACGCGCCGGACAAACCCATACCGCCGACATCCGCCCCGATACTGTCGAACAGTCCGACCACACCCTGATCGGGCGCGTCGGCCTCCGTCCGCAGCCGGACAGGGCGTGGGACGCGCAAATCCGCCGCAGCTACCGTCCGTCTGTTATCCGCGCATTCGGCATGGGCTGGGAAAAAACCGTTTCCCACTCGTGGACAACCCTCAAATTTTTCGGCAAACTAATCAGCGGCAACGCCTCCGTCAGCCATATTTCCGGCCCGCTGACCATTGCCGACATTGCCGGACAGTCCGCCGAACTCGGCTTGCAAAGTTATTTGGAATTTTTGGCACTGGTCAGCATCAGCCTCGGCGTGCTGAACCTGCTGCCCGTCCCCGTTTTGGACGGCGGCCACCTCGTGTTTTATACTGCCGAATGGATACGCGGCAAACCTTTGGGCGAACGCGTCCAAAACATCGGTTTGCGCTTCGGGCTTGCCCTCATGATGCTGATGATGGCGGTCGCCTTCTTCAACGACGTTACCCGGCTGCTCGGTTAGATTTTACGTTTCGGAATGCCGTCTGAAACCGCATTCCGCACCACAAGGAACTGACAATGAAACTGAAACAGATTGCTTCCGCACTGATGGTCTTGGGCATATCGCCTTTGGCACTTGCCGACTTCACCATCCAAGACATCCGCGTCGAAGGCTTGCAGCGTACCGAGCCGAGTACCGTATTCAACTACCTGCCCGTCAAAGTCGGCGACACCTACAACGACACACACGGCAGTGCCATCATCAAAAGCCTGTACGCCACCGGTTTCTTTGACGACGTACGCGTCGAGACTGCGGACGGGCAGCTCCTGCTGACCGTCATCGAACGCCCCACCATCGGCTCGCTCAACATCACCGGCGCAAAAATGCTGCAAAACGACGCCATTAAGAAAAACCTCGAATCGTTCGGGCTGGCGCAGTCGCAATACTTTAATCAGGCGACACTCAATCAGGCAGTCGCCGGCCTGAAAGAAGAATACCTCGGGCGCGGCAAACTCAATATCCAAATCACGCCCAAAGTAACCAAACTCGCCCGCAACCGCGTCGACATCGACATCACGATTGACGAGGGCAAATCCGCCAAAATCACCGACATCGAATTTGAAGGCAACCAAGTCTATTCCGACCGCAAACTGATGCGGCAGATGTCGCTGACCGAAGGCGGCATTTGGACATGGCTGACACGAAGCAACCAATTCAACGAGCAGAAATTTGCCCAAGACATGGAAAAAGTAACCGACTTCTACCAGAACAACGGCTACTTCGATTTCCGCATCCTCGATACCGACATCCAAACCAACGAAGACAAAACCAAGCAGACCATCAAAATCACCGTCCACGAAGGCGGACGTTTCCGTTGGGGCAAAGTCTCCATCGAAGGCGACACCAACGAAGTCCCCAAAGCCGAACTGGAAAAACTGCTGACCATGAAGCCCGGCAAATGGTACGAACGCCAGCAGATGACCGCCGTTTTGGGTGAGATTCAGAACCGCATGGGCTCGGCAGGCTACGCATACAGCGAAATCAGCGTACAGCCGCTGCCAAACGCCGAAACCAAAACCGTCGATTTCGTCCTGCACATCGAACCGGGCCGGAAAATCTACGTCAACGAAATCCACATCACCGGCAACAACAAAACCCGCGACGAAGTCGTGCGCCGCGAATTGCGCCAAATGGAATCCGCGCCTTACGACACCTCCAAGCTGCAACGCTCCAAAGAGCGCGTCGAGCTTTTGGGCTACTTCGACAACGTACAGTTTGATGCCGTCCCGCTTGCCGGCACACCCGACAAAGTCGATTTGAACATGAGCCTGACCGAACGTTCCACCGGCTCGCTCGACTTGAGCGCGGGCTGGGTACAGGATACCGGCCTGGTCATGTCCGCAGGCGTTTCCCAAGACAACCTGTTCGGTACGGGCAAGTCGGCCGCCCTGCGCGCCTCACGAAGCAAAACCACGCTCAACGGCTCGCTGTCGTTTACCGACCCGTACTTCACGGCAGACGGGGTCAGCCTGGGCTACGATGTTTACGGAAAAGCCTTCGACCCGCGCAAAGCATCGACCAGCATCAAACAATATAAAACCACCACGGCAGGCGCAGGCATCCGCATGAGCGTGCCTGTTACCGAATACGACCGCGTGAATTTCGGTTTGGTGGCAGAACACCTGACCGTCAACACCTACAACAAAGCGCCCAAACACTATGCCGACTTTATCAAGAAATACGGCAAAACCGACGGCACAGACGGCAGCTTCAAAGGCTGGCTGTACAAAGGTACCGTCGGCTGGGGGCGCAACAAAACCGACAGCGCGTTATGGCCGACGCGCGGCTACCTGACGGGCGTGAACGCCGAAATCGCCCTGCCCGGCAGCAAACTGCAATACTACTCCGCCACCCACAACCAAACCTGGTTCTTCCCCTTAAGCAAAACCTTCACGCTGATGCTCGGCGGCGAAGTCGGCATTGCAGGCGGCTACGGCAGAACCAAAGAAATCCCCTTCTTTGAAAACTTCTACGGCGGCGGCCTGGGTTCGGTACGAGGTTACGAAAGCGGCACGCTCGGTCCGAAAGTCTATGACGAATACGGCGACAAGATCAGCTACGGCGGCAACAAAAAAGCCAACGTTTCCGCCGAACTGCTCTTCCCGATGCCGGGTGCGAAAGACGCACGCACCGTCCGCCTGAGCCTGTTTGCCGATGCAGGCAGCGTGTGGGACGGCAAAACCTACGACGACAACAGCAGTTCCGCGACCGGCGGCAGGGTTCAAAACATTTACGGCGCCGGCAATACCCATAAATCCACCTTTACCAACGAATTGCGCTATTCCGCCGGCGGCGCGGTTACCTGGCTCTCGCCTTTAGGCCCGATGAAATTCAGCTACGCCTACCCGCTGAAGAAAAAACCGGAAGACGAAATCCAACGCTTCCAATTCCAACTCGGCACGACGTTCTAATCCCGCAAATGCCGTCTGAAGCCCTTCAGACGGCATTTCGCGGCAACATCCGAAGGAGTTTTACCATGACCCGTTTGACCCGCGCGTTTGCCGCGGCTCTGATCGGTTTGTGCTGCACCGCAGGCGCGCACGCCGACACCTTCCAAAAAATCGGCTTTATCAACACCGAGCGCATCTACCTCGAATCCAAGCAGGCGCGCAAGATTCAAAAAACGCTGGACAGCGAATTTTCCGCCCGTCAGGACGAATTGCAAAAACTGCAACGCGAAGGTCTGGATTTGGAAAGGCAGCTTGCCGAAGGCAAACTCAGAAACGCAAAAAAGGCGCAAGCCGAAGAAAAATGGCGCGGGCTGGTCGCAGCGTTCCGCAAAAAACAGGCTCAGTTTGAAGAAGACTACAACCTCCGCCGCAACGAAGAGTTTGCCTCCCTCCAGCAAAACGCCAACCGCGTCATCGTCAAAATCGCCAAACAGGAAGGTTACGATGTCATTTTGCAGAACGTGATTTACGTCAACACCCAATACGACGTTACCGACAGCGTCATTAAAGAAATGAACGCCCGCTGACCCTTTCAGACGGCATACCGAACAGGAAAACCATGATTCCGGCCACCTACACCCTGTCCCAAATCACCGCGCGGCTCGGCGGCGAATGGCGCGGCGAGGACATTTCCGTTACCGCCGTGCGCCCGCTCGCAGACGCGCAGGCGGAACACATCAGCTTCCTTGCCAATCCGAAATACAAAGCCGAAGTCCACGACAGCAGCGCGGGCGCGGTCATCGTTTCCGCCAAAGCGGCAGACGGATTTGAAGGGCGCAACCTGATTGTCGCCGATGACCCCTATCTCTATTTCGCCAAAGTCGCCCGCCTGTTTTCACCCGTCGTCAAAGCGCGCGGCGGCATCCATCCGACCGCCGTCGTCGAACCGAGCGCGACCGTTCCCGCAAACTGCGAAATCGGCGCGAACGCCTACATCGGCGCAAACACCGTGCTCGGCGAAGGCTGCCGCATCTTGGCAAACGCCGTCGTCCAACACGATTGCAAACTGGGCGACGAAGTCGTCCTGCATCCCAACGCCGTCGTTTATTACGGCTGTACACTGGGCAGACGCGTCGAAATCCACAGCGGCGCAGTCATCGGCGCGGACGGTTTCGGACTCGCTTTTGCCGGCGATTCATGGTTTAAAATCCCGCAAACCGGCGCGGTAACGCTGGGCGACGACGTAGAAATCGGCTCGAACACCAACATCGACCGCGGCGCGATGAGCGACACCACCGTCGGCAACGGCACCAAAATCGACAACCAAGTCCAAATCGGACACAACTGCAAAATCGGTTCGCACACCGTCATCGCCGCCAAAACCGGCATCTCAGGCAGCGTAACCATAGGCAGCTACTGCATCATCGGCGGTGGCGTCGGTACGGTCGGACACATCGAAATCGCCGACAAAACCACCATCGGCGGCGGCACGTCCGTCACCCACAGCATTACCGAAAGCGGCAAACACCTCGCCGGCATCTTCCCGATGTCCACCCATAAAGAATGGGCGCGCAACGCTGTTTACATCCACCGCTTAAGCGAAATGAACAAACGCCTCAAAACGCTGGAACAGCAGCTTTCAGACGGCAAAGACACGCAATAAATCCAAACCGACTTTATTCAAGGAATACGACAGACATGGACGTTCAACTCCCCATCGAAGCCAAAGACATCCAAAAACTCATCCCCCACCGCTATCCGTTTCTCCAGCTCGACCGCATCACCGCCTTCGAGCCGATGAAAACCCTGACCGCCATCAAAAACGTCACCATAAACGAACCCCAGTTCCAAGGCCATTTCCCCGACCTGCCCGTGATGCCCGGCGTACTCATCATCGAAGCGATGGCGCAGGCGTGCGGCACGTTGGCGATTTTGAGCGAAGGCGGGCGCAAAGAAAACGAATTCTTCTTCTTCGCCGGCATAGACGAAGCCCGTTTCAAACGCCAAGTCATCCCCGGCGACCAACTCGTCTTTGAAGTCGAGCTGCTGACCAGCCGGCGCGGCATCGGCAAATTCAACGCCGTTGCCAAAGTGGACGGGCAAGTCGCCGTCGAAGCCATCATCATGTGTGCCAAACGCGTGGTTTGAGTGTTCAGAAAAAGGTCGTCTGAAAGTTTTCAGACGACCTGTTGCCGTCGCGCATCTTCGCGGCAACACGACAGGAAAGGAAAAACATGACCCTCATCCACCCGACCGCCGTCATCGACCCCAAAGCCGAACTCGACTCCGGCGTCAAAGTCGGCGCGTACACTGTTATCGGCCCCAACGTCCAAATCGGCGCGAATACCGAAATCGGTCCGCACGCCGTCATCAACGGCCACACCAGCATCGGCGAAAACAACCGCATTTTCCAATTTGCCAGCCTCGGCGAAATTCCGCAGGACAAAAAATACCGCGACGAGCCGACCAAGCTGATTATCGGCAACGGCAACACCATCCGCGAATTCACCACCTTTAATTTAGGCACGGTAACCGGCATCGGCGAAACCCGTATCGGCGACGACAACTGGATTATGGCGTACTGCCACCTCGCGCACGACTGCGTGGTCGGCAACCACACCATCTTCGCCAACAACGCCTCGCTTGCCGGACACGTTACCGTCGGCGACTACGTCGTTTTGGGCGGCTACACGCTGGTTTTCCAATTCTGCCGCATCGGCGACTACGCCATGACCGCGTTTGCCGCAGGCGTACACAAAGACGTGCCGCCCTACTTTATGGCATCGGGCTACCGCGCCGAACCGGCGGGGCTCAACAGCGAAGGTATGCGCCGCAACGGTTTTACCGCAGAGCAGATTTCCGCCGTCAAAGACGTGTACAAAACCCTCTACCATCGCGGCATTCCGTTTGAAGAAGCCAAGGCAGACATTCTCCGCCGCGCCGAAACCCAAGCCGAGCTTGCCGTATTCCGAGACTTTTTCGCACAATCGGCGCGCGGCATCATCCGCTGACCGTACCCTTTTGATGCCGTCTGAAACCCCGAAAGCGTTTCAGACGGCATCGGTTTTTTTAAAGCGGTATATTGTTTGATCGATGCATCATTTTGTAGATTTCAGAAGTATGGCAGTCGGCAGCATTGATGATTTCTGCCGCCCGCCACATCCCCATTCGGACATTTCATTGTGACCTCCGCCGCTGCTTTTAAAGAATTGCAAACAATTTCCGCAGCTTGAACCGACCTGCTTTCGGAGAAAAAACCAAAAGTATTTTTCAAAAGAACATATTGTCTTATTGAATATTCTGTGCTGAAATTACAGGACACTACAAAAGTGGTGTTTTAAAAATAAAACAGACAAAGGAGAAAGCCATGCAATTGTTTTTAGACAATCTCAAAGCCTTTTTCGAAACCGTCAGCGGCTGGGTCTGGGGATCTGTTATGTTGATGCTGCTGGTCGGCACCGGCATTGTGCTGACCGTTATGCTGAAAGGCTTGCAGTTCACTATGTTGGGCTATGCGCTGAAACAGGCGTTTGTGCCGTCAAAGAAGCATGAAGACGGCGAAGACCACGAAGGCGATATTTCCCATTTTGCGGCGTTGATGACCGCGCTGTCCGCCACCATCGGTACGGGCAACATCGCCGGCGTGGCGACTGCGGTGGTAACCGGCGGCCCGGGCGCGGTATTTTGGATGTGGATAACCGCCATTTTCGGTATGGCAACCAAATACGGCGAGGGCGTGTTGGCGGTGAAATACCGCGTCACCAACTCCAAAGGCGAAATGTCCGGCGGCCCGATGTATTACATCGAAAACGGCTTGGGCAAAAACTGGAAATGGATGGCCGTCGCATTTGCGCTGTTCGGCACACTCGCTTCCTTCGGTATCGGCAGCTCGGTGCAGTCCAACTCGGTTGCACAGGCGGTGCAAACCAGCTTCGGTATCGAACCTGCCTATACCGGCATTACGTTGACCGTTCTGACTGCCGTTGTCGTTTTAGGTGGTATTAAAGGCATCGCCAAAGCCGCTTCTTTCATCGTGCCTGCTATGGCGGTGTTTTATGTGTTGGGCGGTCTTTCCATTATCGCGATTAATTCCGATGCACTGATGCCCGCCGTCAAGCTGATTTTCTCCGATGCGTTCAGCGCGCAGGCAGTGGCGGGCGGCGCTATCGGTACGGTCATCCGCTACGGCGTGGCGCGCGGCGTGTTCTCCAATGAGGCGGGTATGGGTTCTGCACCGATTGCCGCCGCAGCCGCGAAAACCGACCACCCCGTCCGTCAGGCTTTGGTTTCCATGACCGGTACGTTTTTGGACACCATCGTCGTTTGCTCGATTACCGGCATTATTTTGGTGATGGGTCTGCTCGGCGCAGGCGGCGAGTTTGTCAAACCTGAATTGAGCGGCGCGGCACTGACAACCGTCACATTCCAAAAAATGCTGCCCGGCATCGGCGGCTGGATTGTTACCATCGGCCTGATTTTCTTTGCCTACTCAACCATTTTGGGCTGGTGCTATTACGGCGAAAAATGCGCGGTGTATGTTTTCGGCGAGAAATTTGCCGGTTTGTACCGCGTGGGTTATGTTTCTTCCGTTATGCTGGGTACCGTGTTGAGCCTTGATTTGGTGTGGCTGGCTTCGGACACATTCAACGGCTTGATGGCATTGCCCAACCTGATTGCACTTTTATTGATGGCGAAAGTCATCGTCAATGAAACGCGCGACTTCAAACAAAAAATCACAAACGGCGAATTGCCGCATTAATATCCGAGGCCGTCTGAATCCGAATATTCAGACGGCACGGCATATTAAGTCTGTTTTGAAAAAGTCGGAGGGAGAAACATGAAAGTGCTTGTTTTAGGTGCGGGTGTTGCCGGCGTGTCTTCCGCGTGGTATCTGGCAGAGGCCGGACATGAAGTAACGGTCATCGACCGCGCCGAGGGTGTGGCGATGGAAACCAGTTTTGCCAATGCAGGCCAGCTTTCTTACGGCTATACCACGCCTTGGGCTGCACCCGGTATTCCGACCAAAGCACTGAAATGGCTGTTTAAAAGCCATCCGCCTTTGCTGTTTCGCCCCGACGGCAGCCTGTATCAAATCGAATGGCTGTGGCGGATGCTGCAAAACTGCACGGCATCCCGCTATCAAATCAATAAAGAGCGCATGGTCAGGATGTCCGAATACAGCCGTGAAATGTTCCGCCGTTTTGAAGCGCAAACCGGCATGAATTTTGAGGGACGCAAAAAAGGGACGTTGCAGGTTTTCCGCCAAACCAAAGAAGTCGAAGCGGCAAAACAAGACATTGCCGTTTTGGAACGCTACGGCGTGCCGTACCGCCGTCTGAAACCCGAAGAATGTGCAGAATTTGAGCCTGCGCTGGCACGCGTTACCGCCAAAATTGCCGGCGGCCTGCACCTGCCTGCAGATGCGACCGGCGACTGCCACCTCTTCACTGAAAACCTATACAAATTGTGTCAGGAAAAGGGCGTACAGTTTCATTTCAACCAAACCATCAGCCGCATCGACCATAACGGGCTGCGCATCAAAGCCGTTGAAACCGAAACAGGGCGGTTTGAAGCAGATGCCGTTGTCTGTGCGCTCGGCTGCTTCAGTAGGACTGTGTTGGCGCAGTTAGACCTCGATCTGCCGATTTATCCCGTCAAAGGCTATTCCTTGACCCTGCCGGTCACCAATTCAGACGGCGCGCCGGTGTCCACCGTTTTGGATGAAAGCTACAAAGTCGCTATCACGCGCTTTGACAACAGAATCCGCGTCGGCGGCATGGCGGAATTGTCGGGCTACGAAATCAAACTGCCCGAAAAACGCCGCGAAACCTTGGCTTTGGTCGTCAACGATTTGTTCCCGGAAGGCGGCGATTTGAGCCAAGCATTGTTCTGGAGCGGCCTCAGACCGATGACGCCCGACAGCACGCCGTTAATCGGCCGCACCCGCTTTGAAAACTTATTCTTGAATACAGGCCACGGCACTTTGGGCTGGACCATGTCGCTGGGTTCGGCAAAATTAACCGCCGATATCGTGAGCGGCAAAGACACCGAAATCCGAAGCGACGATTTGAGCCTGTCGCGCTATCAGGCTTAAGCTGGAAAGCGATAAGGTTTAGCGACATTTCAAATTTAAAGGCCGTCTGAAAATCATTTTTCAGACGGCCTTTTGTTTCAAAATTCGGTTATCCAATCAATAAAATAAATAATAACTATTATCATATACATTAAAAAGTGTTAGTCTGAACCTGTCCCAGCTTTTAGCGCAGGTTTTCTCATGCCCGATTTTTCGATGTCCAATTTGGCCGTTGCCTTTTCCATCACATTGGCTGCCGGTTTGTTTACCGTATTAGGCAGCGGCTTGGTGATGTTTTCCAAAACGCCCAATCCGCGCGTGTTGTCGTTTGGTTTGGCATTTGCCGGCGGTGCGATGGTGTATGTTTCCCTGACGGAGATTTTCAGTAAGTCCAGCGAGGCGTTCGCTGAAATTTATGATAAAGACCACGCGTTTGCGGCGGCGACCATGGCATTTTTGGCAGGGATGGGCGGCATTGCGCTGATTGACCGTCTGGTGCCGAACCCGCATGAAACTTTAGACGCGCAAGACCCGTCGTTTCAAGAAAGCAAACGCCGCCATATCGCGCGAGTCGGCATGATGGCGGCGTTTGCGATTACTGCGCACAATTTCCCCGAAGGCTTGGCGACGTTTTTTGCCACATTGGAAAATCCAGCAGTCGGGATGCCTTTGGCCTTGGCGATTGCCATCCATAATATTCCGGAGGGCATTTCCATCGCCGCGCCGGTTTATTTTGCCACCCGCAGCCGTAAGAAAACGGTGTGGGCGTGTCTGCTATCCGGCTTGGCCGAGCCGTTGGGGGCGGCTTTGGGCTATTTGGTTTTGCAGCCGTTTTTGTCGCCTGCCGTGTTTGGTTCGGTATTCGGCGTGATAGCCGGTGTGATGGTGTTTTTGGCGTTGGACGAGCTGCTGCCGGCTGCCAAACGCTATTCAGACGGCCATGAAACCGTTTACGGCCTGACAATGGGCATGGCGGTGATTGCCGTCAGCCTGGTATTGTTCCATTTTTAAAACCTGTATGCCAAAGGCCGTCTGAAATGATTCAGACGGCCTTTTTGCGTTATAATCCGCACATCAAAAATAACCTTAATTTCACAAAGTTCCATCATGTTAGACAAATACAATCCAGCCGAAATCGAATCCAAGCACTATCAAAACTGGGAAAGCCAAGGCTATTTCCAACCTGATATGGATTTGACCAAACCGTCTTTTTCCATCCAACTGCCGCCGCCCAATGTAACCGGCACGCTGCACATGGGTCATGCCTTCAACCAAACCATTATGGACGGCCTGACCCGCTACTACCGTATGAAAGGCTGCAACACCGCCTGGATTCCCGGCACCGACCACGCGGGCATCGCCACGCAAATCGTGGTCGAGCGTCAGCTTGCCGCGCAAAACGTGTCCCGTCATGACTTGGGTCGTGAAAAATTCTTGGAAAAAGTGTGGGAATGGAAAGAAGTTTCCGGCGGCACGATTACGCAGCAGATGCGCCGTGTGGGCTGTTCTGCCGACTGGACGCGCGAGTATTTCACAATGGACGATGTACGCGCCGAAACCGTAACCGAAGTGTTCGTACGCCTGTATGAACAGGGCTTGATTTATCGCGGCAAACGCTTGGTGAACTGGGATCCGGTATTGGGTACCGCAGTGTCTGATTTGGAAGTGGAAAGCGTGGAAGAACAAGGCTCTATGTGGCACATCCGCTATCCGCTGGCGGACAATCCTGCCGAAGCCGTCATCGTCGCCACCACCCGTCCCGAAACGCTGTTGGGCGACGTTGCCGTTGCCGTCAATCCCGAAGACGAACGTTATACCCACTTAATCGGCAAAGAATTAATCCTGCCGCTGACCGGCCGCACCATTCCCGTGATTGCCGACGAATACGTTGAAAAAGACTTCGGCACCGGCTGCGTGAAAATCACGCCTGCGCACGACTTCAACGACTACGAAGTCGGCAAACGCCACGATACGCGCTTGGTTAATGTGTTCGACTTGGAAGCCAAAGTATTGGCAAACGCCGAAGTGTTCAACTTCAAAGGCGAAGCGCAACCAAGCTTTGCCCTGCCTGAAAAATACGCAGGCTTGGACCGCTTTGCCGCGCGCAAACAAATGGTTGCCGATTTGCAGGAACAAGGTTTCTTGGTCGAAATCAAAGCGCACACGCTGATGACGCCGAAAGGCGACCGTACCGGTTCCGTGATTGAGCCGATGCTGACCAGCCAATGGTTTGTCGCCATGTCCGCCACGCCAAACGGCGGCGAGCCTGACAGCGAATTCAAAGGCTTAAGCCTTGCTGACAAAGCCAAAAAAGCCGTCGACAGCGGCGCGGTGCGCTTTATCCCCGAAAACTGGGTCAACACCTACAACCAATGGATGAACAACATCCAAGACTGGTGTATCTCACGCCAACTGTGGTGGGGCCATCAAATCCCTGCATGGTACGACAACGAAGGCAATGTGTATGTTGCCCGCAATCAGGAAGAAGCCGAAAAACAAGCCGGCAAAACAGGCTTGACTCGCGAAGAAGACGTATTGGATACATGGTTCTCCTCCGCGCTTGTGCCGTTCTCCACACTCGGCTGGCCGTCTGAAACCGACGAACTCAAAGCCTTCCTGCCGTCCAATGTCTTAGTAACCGGCTACGAAATCATCTTCTTCTGGGTGGCGCGCATGATTATGATGACCACCCACTTTACCGGCAAAGTACCGTTTAAAGACGTGTACATCCACGGCATCGTGCGCGACCACGAAGGCAAAAAAATGTCCAAATCCGAAGGCAACGTCATCGACCCTGTGGATTTGATTGACGGCATCGACTTGGAAAAACTGCTGGTAAAACGTACAACCGGTCTGCGCAAACCCGAAACCGCACCGAAAGTGGAAGAAGCCACCAAAAAACTCTTCCCCGAAGGCATCCCCAGCATGGGCGCGGACGCATTGCGCTTTACCATGGCGAGCTACGCCAGCCTCGGCCGCAGCGTGAACTTCGACTTCAAACGCGCCGAAGGCTACCGCAACTTCTGCAACAAAATCTGGAACGCCACCAACTTCGTCTTGATGAACACCGAAAACCAAGACTGCGGCTACGGAGCAACCGCCACCGAGCCTCGCGGCTACTCTTTCCCAGACATGTGGATCATAGGCCGTCTGAATCAGACCATCGAACAGGTTACGCAAGCCTACGAAACCTACCGCTTTGATTTGGCGGCGGAAACCCTGTACAGCTTCGTATGGAACGACTATTGCGACTGGTATTTGGAACTCGCCAAAGTGCAGCTTCAAACCGGCTGCGCCAGCCGCCAGCGCGCCACACGCCATACCTTATTGCGCGTACTCGAAGCCGCCCTACGCCTGCTGCACCCGATTATTCCGTTCATTACCGAAGAACTGTGGCAAACCGTCGCTCCTATGTGCGACGCGAAAACCGCCGACAGCATCATGCTCGCCCGCTTCCCCGAAGCCGACGGCGGCGATATTGTTCAGACGGCATTCGAGCAAATGACCGTGTTGCAGGATTTGATTGGCGCAGTCCGCAACCTGCGCGGCGAAATGGGCATCCAGCCTAATGTCAAAGCTCCGCTGTTTGTCGAAAGCGCGGACGACTTGGCGGACTACCTCAAATACCTGCCGATGATGACCCGCCTGACCGAAGCACGGCAAGTCGCCGCCCTACCCGAAAGCGAAGACGCGCCCGTCGCCGTCTGCAACGGCGCGCGCCTGATGCTGAAAGTCGAAATCGACAAAGCCGCCGAAACCGCCCGTTTGAGCAAAGAAGCCGAGAAGCTGCAAAAAGCCTTGGACAAACTCAACGCCAAACTCTCCAAACCCGGCTACACCGAAAAAGCCCCGGCGCATTTGGTGGAAAAAGACAAAGCCGATTTGGCGGAATTGGAAGACAAAATGGCAAAAGTGCAAACTCAGTTGTCGAAGTTGAAAGACTGATTTGATTGAATCAACAAGGCCGTCTGAAAAATGTTTTTCAGACGGCCTCTTTTATAGTGGATTAACAAAAATCAGGACAAGGCGACCGAAGCCGCAGACAGTACAGTCGGTGTAGAAATCAACACCTCCTGACAGGACGTTCGACCCTTGAGCCTGTGGTTAATTTGCTGAAAATGCACACCCAAAGCAGTGCCTGCGGCAGTAACGCTGGGGAACGCGAGTGTGGAGTTGCAACCCGTGATGACGGTAAGCGGGCGAATGGAAACCCTAGCATGGGCAACCTTGCCAAAATTCTTGATTTCGACATTTAAATCCATAAAAAACAAACTCCTGCAAAAGCTAGGAGTTTATTATAGCACGAAGTTTCGAGATTACGGCATTACTTTGTACCTGTTACAGACAAGGTTGTCGGGGGACGAACGTCCGTCGAGCTTGGTTCGTATAGAGCCGTAGGAGGTGTTTAGGGCTTTGGCGGCAGCTTGTACGCTGGGGAACGAGAGTGTTTCGCCTGTGGCGGTGTCGAGGATGGAGACTGACCGACCCCTAGAGGCCAAAACGGAGGTTGATAAAACTAAACCACAGGCAGGACAGCCGTGTTTGGAACGGATAAATGCTTGCCCCGCAGAAACAGTCTGCACCCCGTGTGTAGGGCAAACAATGGTTATAGGTCGTGCCACCCCATTGAACGAAAGAATTTTGAAGTTCTTAGAGGGGAAAGTTTCATCAGCAAGGGTTTGAAATGTTTTAATGGTGTACCGCATAACTCACTCCGTATAAGTGCAAAAGATTTTATACGAAAACATAAAAATTTTCAAATTTTTTGAGACCTACCTGATACCCTGCGCAAGCACAATGCAAAGAAAAAGGCTATACGTCTTTACCAAATCTTTACATAAATTATCAGAAAACCACTTGCACAAAACAACAAGGAGGCGCATAATACACCCTGTAGTTAGATAGATAGTAAGGAGATAACCAATGACTTAGCACCTGCCCCCCGCGCCTGCGACTAGTGGGCATTACTCAATCTTCACACTTAAATCACTTGCAGGACTTAACAACCCATGCAGTAGTACACACATCAACAAATCAGGCTGGTACGCCTTGGCAATAGTACGGCAAGGCGAGGCAACGCCGTACTG
>NZ_KV815387.1:29065-46013 GCF_001814225.1 Neisseria sp. HMSC070F02
CGCCGTACTGGTTTTTGTTAATCCACTATACATGGCATTGCATCGGCACTGATGAAAACATTCACAGTGATGCAAAAGTCGAATATCTTCAGGACGGCAGTTTCCGTGGCGATGCTATACTCAAAATCGATGATGACGGCAATATCTTGGCATACCGTGTTGTCGGCTCAGGGAAATGGCGTTTTGAAAACAATGCCTGCGCCTAGTCGCGGATAAAACTTACCCCGTGAAGCTGCGACTGCATAATCGCCGCCTTCATCGCCGACAACGCCTTCGGACGGACAAAATTGCGGCGGTACGCCAATACGACCCGCCGGCTTGGCGGCGTACCTTCAAACGGAATAATGCTGAACAGCATATGATCGTTTTCGGTCAGCGCGGTTGCCGGTAACACGCTGATTGCCAAACCGCTGGCAACCATATGGCGGATTGTATTAATCGAGCTGCCCTGCAATGTATTGGTCAACCCCTGTATACGTTGTTTCGCCGCCAATTCGGAACAGCTTGAGAGTACCTGATCCCGCATACAGTTGCCTTCCGTCAGCAGCAAAACCTGCTCCTCACCCAGCATCCGTGGCGAAACGGCATCCAGTTCCTCAAATGAATGCCCTTTCGGGACAATCACGAAAAACGGTTCGTCATACAAGGGTTCGGTAACAATGCCCGGCTCTTGAAACGGTTCGGCAACGATAATCGCGTCAACGTCCCCGCGTTTGAGCGACTCGGTCAAAGTATGCGTGTAATTCTCTTCCAACATCAAAGGCATTTTCGGTGCAGTACGGCGCAACGAGACAATCAGTTTCGGCAGCAGGTACGGCGCAACCGTAAAAATCAGCCCGAGTTTGAACGCACCCTCCAGCTCGTTTTGTTCTTCATTTGCCAAATGCCTGATAAGCTCTGCCTCTTCCAACACCTTACGCGCCTGTGCAACGATACGTTCCCCCGCCTCGGTCGTAATAATATCGTTGCTGCTCCGGTCAAACAAAGAGACGGCAAGCTCTTCTTCCAATTTCTTAATGGCAATAGACAAAGTGGGCTGGCTGACAAAACAACGCCGCGCCGCCCTGCCGAAATGACGTTCTTGGGCGACTGCGACGATGTACCGCAATTCGGTTAAGGTCATGTCCTATACCTTTTTCTGTTCCGGCAAAGTAATGTTCAACTCAAGCACATCCATACCATCCTGTTTTTCCTGGGAAATACGGATATTGTCTAATGAAACGTTCACATATTTGGACAGGACTTCCATCAACTCTTTACGTAAAGTCGGCAGGTAATCCGGAGCCTGACCTTCTTGGGCGCGCTCTTGGGCAATGATGATTTGAAGGCGGTCGCGGGCAACGGTTGCCGTTTTCTGCTTTCTGCCGAATAAAAATTCGATTAATGACATACCTTATCCTCCAAACAGACGTTTGAAGAAGCTTTTTTTCTCAGCTTCCAAGAAACGCATTTCACGGTTCTCGCCCAAAAGACGGGCAATAACGTCCTTATATGCCTCGGAAGCCGCCACGCTGTCCTGATGGATGACCGGTTCTCCGGAATTGGATGCCTGCAAGACGTTTTGGGATTCAGGAATCACACCCAGCAAAGGAATATGCAGAATATCGCAAATATCCTGTACAGACAGCATTTCGCCTTTTGCCACACGTTCGGGAGAATAACGCGTAATCAACAGATGTTCTTTAACCGAACCGCCTTGCTCTGCCTTATGGGATTTGCTTTGCAAAATTCCCAAAATCCTGTCGGAGTCACGCACACTGGAAACCTCAGGATTGGTCGTTACAATGGCTTCATCAGCAAAATACAACGCCATCAATGCACCCTGCTCAATACCGGCAGGAGAGTCGCAAATAATATACTCAAAGCCCATTTTCTTGCCGGACAGCTCCTGCATCACTTTTTCTACGCCCTCGCGTGTCAAAGCGTCTTTATCCCGAGTCTGGGAAGCCGGCAAAATAAACAGGTTTTCACAATTTTTATCTTTAATCAAAGCCTGGTTGAGCGTCGCCTCCCCCTGAATGACATTGATCAGGTCATAAACGACACGACGCTCGCAACCCATAATGAGGTCGAGGTTACGCAAACCCACATCAAAATCAATTACCGCAGTTTTATATCCGCGTAATGCCAAACCTGTCGCAATACTGGCACTGGTAGTCGTTTTACCGACACCGCCCTTACCTGAAGTTACTACAATAATTTTTGCCACAATATTTCCTTTTTAAATATCAAACAATTACTCTGAGCCAATTGCACTGATAACCAATCGGTTATCCTGCAACAATATCTGTACCGGCTGCTTGTGCAGATGGTTCGGCAAATCCTGTTCAAAATTACGGTAAATACCCGCCACAGAAACCAGTTCTGCCTGCATGGAGTGGATAAATATGCGGGCAGAAGTATCACCCTTGGCACCGGCCAAAGCACGCCCCCTCATCGGCGCATAAATATGTATATTGCCATCCGCAATCAATTCCGCCCCCTGGCTGACCGCCCCCGTAACAATCAAATCGCCATCTTCGGCATAAACCTGCTGACCGGTACGGACAGGGGATGTAATCAATACTGTTTTCCTTGCTTTCTGACCATCCTCCGTGTTCTGCACCTCAACCTGACCCAGTTCTTTAACATTTTCCGAATGAGACAGACAAAACAGCAAATGATACTTCATAGCCGCAGCAGCCCAACGTTCATTAGAATGCTTCAGACCCAAAATTTGCATACCATGCCTTGAAAACAACGAAACCAATGCAGCAAGATCCAAAGACTCGGGATAATCAAACTCTTGAACATCCAGAACAAATGGAACAACACCAGACTCTTGAAACTTCTTGCCCAATTTGACCAGCACATCTTCCAAATCAAACAAGTCTGACGTATGCAAAGATATAGACAATACGTCCATCTTTGTCGACTTTATATCGAAAGCATTCATTATATAAACCATCATAGAATTTTTTAATGATGTAAGTTTACCGCGCAAACCTTAGCTATTCAATTAATATTTTAAACATGATAGCCAATACCCTATTACCTATCAGATATTGCAAAAATAACGCCACCTGCTTTTCGGCAGATGGCGTTATATGACTAAAATTACTCAGCAGCCGGTTTGTCAACCAATTCAACCAGTGCCAGAGGTGCATTATCACCTTTACGGAATCCGTATTTCAACACCCGAACATAACCACCGTTACGAGCAGTAAAACGAGGACCCAAATCGCCAAACAGTTTTACTACAACATCACGGTCGCGAGTACGGTCAAATGCCAAACGGCGGTTTGCCAATGACGGCTTTTTACCCAATGTAATCAACGGCTCTACTACACGGCGCAATTCCTTGGCCTTAGGCAGAGTTGTTACAATAGCTTCGTGAGTCAATAATGAATTCGCCATATTACGCAGCATTGCAGCACGATGACTGCTGGTACGGTTTAATTTGCGATTGCCATTACGATGACGCATATCAATTATCCTTTAATTCTTCATTAAGGCTTTTCCAAGCCTACAGGTGGCCATGCTTCCAACTTAGAACCCAGTGTCAAACCTTTAGATGCCAATACTTCCTTAATCTCATTCAAAGATTTACGTCCCAAATTCGGCGTTTTAAGAAGCTCGGTTTCAGTGCGTTGAATCAAATCGCCAATATAATAAATATCCTCAGCTTTCAAACAATTAGCTGAACGTACTGTCAATTCCAGATCATCCACCGGACGCAAAAGAACAGGGTCGATAGGAGGTGCTTTTTCTTCAACCTCCTCCACAGGCGTACCCTGCAAATCAGCAAAAATAGACATCTGATCAATCAAAATACGTGCCGCACTGCGTACAGCTTCCTCAGGATCAATAGAACCGTCGGTTTCGATATCCAAAACCAACTTATCAAGATCCGTCCGCTGCTCTACACGTGCAGGTTCAACCTCAAAGCTAACACGGCTGATGGGCGAAAAGCTCGCATCCAACTGGATTGCACCAATCTGACGGTTCTCATCACGAACTACCTGACGACCTGAAACAGATTGATAACCACGACCTTGCTCTACTTTAATTTCCATCTCAATTTGACCGTTATCAGCCAAATGACAAATGACATGACCAGGATTCAGAATTTCTACATCATGCGGCAACTCAATATCACCGGCAGATACGACACCTGAACCTGATTTCTTCAACACAAGTTGAACTTGGCTACGACCATGGAGTTTAAACACAATACCTTTAATATTCAGCAAAATGTCAACAACATCTTCCTGAATACCATCAACAGTAGAATATTCGTGTAATACACCGGCAATAGCTACTTCAGTAGGAGCAAAACCATTCATGGATGACAGTAAGATACGGCGCAAAGCATTACCTAAGGTATGACCGAAACCACGTTCAAATGGCTGCATAGATACTTTTGCACGAGTTGCAGAAAAAGTATTTACATCAATTTGACGAGGTTTCAAAAATTCGGTTGTGCTATTCTGCATTTAACTGTCCCTCACTGAGCTAGCATTATTTAGAGTAGAACTCTACCACCAGCTGTTCATTAATATCACCGGTCAATTCCGAGCGATCCGGCATGTTTTTGAACACACCCTCAAGTTTATCCGCATCTACAGAAACCCAACCCGGCAAGCCGATTTGAGTTGCCAAACCCAATGCTTCTTGAATACGTACCTGTTTTTTGGCTTTTTCACGAACTGAGACAACATCACCAGCTTTCACTTGGAAAGAAGGAATATTGACAACTTGTCCATTCACAACTATCGCCTTATGAGAAACAAGCTGTCTTGCTTCAGCTCGGGTAGAACCGAAACCCATACGATAAACGACATTATCCAAACGAGATTCCAGCAACTGCAACAGCAACTCGCCGGTAGAACCTTTACGACGATCAGCTTCTGCGAAATAACGACGGAACTGACGTTCTAATACGCCATAAATACGGCGGATTTTTTGTTTTTCACGCAACTGCAAACCATAGTCTGACAAACGCGGTTTTTTTGCACCATGCTGACCAGGAGCGGAATCAATTTTACATTTAGAATCCAAAGAGCGGCGCGCACTCTTCAAAAACAAATCCGTACCTTCGCGACGTGCCAACTTACATTTAGGGCCAATATAACGTGCCATGTTTCAAATCACTCCAATATTAAATACGACGTTTTTTAGGCGGACGGCAACCGTTATGAGGCAACGGGGTAACGTCAGTAATGCTGGTAATCTTGAAACCAAGAGCATTCAAAGCACGTACAGAGGATTCGCGACCTGGACCTGGACCTTTAATACGAACCTCTAAATTTTTAACGCCATACTCTTGGGCAACTTTACCAGCTGCTTCTGCTGCAACTTGTGCTGCAAATGGTGTACTTTTACGAGAACCTTTAAAACCAGCGCCGCCAGAGGTAGCCCAAGACAACGCATTGCCTTGACGGTCAGTGATTGTAATGATGGTATTGTTGAAAGATGCATGAACGTGCACAATACCCTCACTCACGGTTTTACGTACTTTTTTACGTACACGTGAAGCTGTGTTTGCTTTAGCCATTAATAAAATTCCTTAAAATTTATTTCTTACCAGCAATCGCTTTACGCGGACCTTTGCGGGTACGCGCATTTGTACGAGTGCGTTGACCGCGGCATGGTAAGCCGCGACGATGACGGAAGCCACGATAGCAGCCCATGTCCATCAATCGCTTGATACTCATAGTTACCTCACGACGCAAATCACCTTCTACTTCATACTTGGCAACTTGGTCACGCAAAGCATCTAATTGAGTCTCGTCCAAATCTTTTGCTTTAGTATCAGGCGCAATATTTGCAGCCTCACAAATCAATTTAGCACGAGTAGCACCAATACCGTAAATAGCCTGAAGACCAATTACGATGTGTGCGTTATTAGGGATATTTACCCCTGCAATACGAGCCATATTTTTTCCTTTTTAGGGCAAAGTGTGTCACTATATCACAGAATCACATTAAAAGAAATATTCCATTAACCTTGACGCTGTTTGTGACGGAGATCAGTACAAATTACACGAACTACACGATTTCGACGAATAATCTTGCAATTTCGGCAAATTTTCTTAACAGATGGTTGTACACGCATTTTATTTTCCTTTTATTGGTTTATCTTGCTCTGAAAACGATTCGAGCCCTAGTTAAATCATAAGGTGTCAGCTCTACTGTGACCTTATCTCCCGGAGAAATACGAATGTAATGCATCCGCATCTTCCCAGAAATATGACCCAATACAATATGGTCATTCTCAAGTTTTACTTTAAATGTTGCATTAGGTAAAGTTTCAAGAATTTCACCTTGCATTTGGATAGTATCTTCTTTCGCCATAATTCTATTTCCGAGAAAATGATTTCATTTCTGAACGAGTCATTAACTTATCATACTGTTGAGTAAGCCTATACGAATTTATTTGTGTACTAAAATCCATCGTTACAACAACTAGAATCAACAAAGACGTGCCACCCAAATAAAAAGGTACATTTAAAACCGTAGTTAAGAACTCTGGAATTAAACAAATAGTTGTAATATAAAGAGCTCCAAACAATGTCAAACGTAATACAACTTTTTCTAAATACCTAGAGGTCTGCTCACCAGGTCTAATCCCAGGAACAAAAGCACCACTCTTTTTTAAATTCTCTGCCATTTCTTTAGGGCTAAAAACCAAAGCCGTATAAAAATAACAAAAGAAAATAACTGTCGCTGCAAATAAAGCCATATACAGCAATTGACCGTGTTGTAACAATCCAGCTATTTTGTGCAAAACACTATTTGTATCAGCCGAACCAAACCAACCTAAAAGAGTAGATGGAAATAGAATAATACTGGAAGCAAAAATTGGGGGAATAACACCAGCCATATTCAACTTGAAAGGCATATGCGTATTTTGACTACCCGCCCTACCATTAAACTGGCGTTTTGCATAATGAATAGGAATCTTCCGCTGTGCACTTTCAAAGTATACAACCAAATAAATTAATAATAAGGCACCAAATACAATAAACAACGCCGTAAGCATGCTCATAGAACCTTGGTTCGTCAGTGTAACCAGCTTTGCAATACCCGAAGGAATACCTGAAGCAATACCTGCCGTAATGATTAAAGAAATACCGTTCCCGATACCCCTTTCAGTAATTTGCTCCCCAAGCCACATAAGAAACATGGTTCCCGTTACCAAAGAAACTACCGTGGAAACATGAAACTCAAATGAACTTGTTACAACAATTCCTTGCTGAAATACGAAAGATGCAACACCTAGACTTTGAAGAATTGCTAACAAAACAGTACCATACCTCGTATATTTCGTAATTACCTTTCTACCAGCCTCCCCTTCTTTTTTTAAAGCCTTCAATGATGGCAAAATTTCAGAAGCGAGCTGTACAATAATAGAAGCTGAAATATATGGCATAATTCCTATTGCAAATATACTAAAGCGCTCTAACGACCCACCGGAAAACATATTCAATATTCCCAGGATGCCGTTTCCAGCGCTTTCGTATAATTTAGCTAAAGCAACAGCATCAACTCCAGGTACGGGTATATGGGCACCAATTCGAAAAACAATCAATGCTCCAAATAGAAACAAAAGACGTTTCTTAAGATCTCCAAATTTGGATGAACCTGATGACGTTTGTTGATTAGCCACAATATTAAACCTTACATTTCAATCTTACCACCAACAGCCTCGATAGCAGCTCTCGCACCTTTGGTAACTTTAATACCCTTCAAAGCAACTGCCTTAGAAATTTCACCAGAAGCAATAACTTTAACATTAGAGACTGTAGATGCAATCAGACCCGCTTGCTTTAAGACCAAAATATCAATCTCATTAACAGCAATTGATTCCAGTTCACTTAAACGAAGCTGTGCATTAGCTGATGCTGTTAAAGATTTAAAACCTCTTTTAGGGAGGCGTCGTTGCAAGGGCATTTGACCACCCTCGAAACCCACCTTATGAAACCCACCAGACCGGCTCTTTTGACCTTTATGACCACGACCACCCGTTTTGCCAAGACCACTACCAATACCGCGTCCAACACGACGACCAGCATGCGTAGCACCAACAGCAGGTTGAATTGTATTCAAAAACATATCAAGACTCCACTTTCAACAAGTAGCTGATTTTATTAATCATACCACGGTTTTCAGGGGTATCTAAAACCTCTACCGTATGCTCGCGACGACGCAAACCTAAACCGCGTGCACATGCACGATGAGATTCAATTGTACCAATCAGGCTTTTAACCAATGTAACCCTAATCTTTTTTTGTTCAGCCATGGTTAACTCCCAAAATGTCTTCCACTGTCAAGCCACGTTTGGCTGCGATATCAGCAGGAGTATGCAACTTAGACAAACCATCTAATGTTGCACGTACGATATTATATGGGTTAGTAGATCCGTGCACTTTGGCGGAGATATTATGAATGCCCATAGCATCAAAAACCAAACGCATAGGTCCACCGGCTTTTACGCCACTACCCTCTTTAGCAGGCTGCATAAATACTTTAGTAGCACCATGTCGACCAATAACCTCATGATGAATCGTACCATTTTTTAATGGTACCTTAATCATAGAGCGTCGTGCTTGATCCATCGCCTTTTGGACTGCAACAGGCACTTCTTTTGACTTACCTTTACCCATACCAATACGACCATCTCCATCACCAACAACAGTTAGCGCAGAGAAAGCCATAATGCGACCACCTTTAACTACTTTGGTTACACGGTTAACTGCGACCATCTTTTCAATCAGACCGTCACCGCGTTCTTCAATTTCATGTTTTGCCATCTGAAAGTCTCCAAATATTTAGAAGCTTAAACCATTTTCACGAGCAGCTTCAGCCAAAGCCTTCACACGACCGTGATATTGGAAACCTGAACGATCAAAAGCAACCTTTTCTACACCTGCTGCTTTAGCCTTCTCAGCGATACGTTTACCAACTATTGCAGCTGCTTCAACATTGCTTCCAGATTTCAGACTACCGCGCACCTCAGCTTCCAATGTAGAGGCTTGAGCCAATACTTTATCACCTTCAGCACTAATTACTTGAGCATAAATATGATTATTGCTTCGGAACACACATAATCTTACCATTTTCAAGTCCGCAATACGAGCACGGGTTTTGCGTGCACGACGGAGTCGGGTTGTATGTTTATCCATTAGTGAACCTCAATTATTTTTTCTTGGCTTCTTTCATTACCACTACTTCGCCTACATAGCGAACACCTTTACCTTTATAAGGCTCAGGAGCACGGAACGCACGAATCTCAGCAGCAACTTGACCAACAACTTGTTTATCCGAGCCGGTTAAAACAATCTCTGTTTGGCTAGGAGTTTGAACGGAGACACCTTCAGGCATTTCATATACGATCGGATGAGAAAAACCCAAAGACAGATTCAAGATTTTACCTTGTGCTTGAGCACGATAACCCACACCTATCAATTGCAATCTTTTCTCAAAACCTTCTGAAACACCTTTAACCATATTGCTGACTAATGCGCGAGCAGTACCAGACATTGCATTTGCTTGTTTACTGCTGTTATTCGCAACAAAAGTCAATTTGCCATCATTAAATTCAATGGCTACATCAGAATGCAAAGGAAAAGACAATTCACCGTTCTTACCCTTAATAACTAATGCCTCTGTTCCAAATTTTACTTCTACACCAGCGGGAACAGTCACTGGGTTTTTTGCGACACGTGACATTTCTTTTCCTCCACTAGGCTACAATGCATAACAACTCACCACCAACACCTTGAGAACGTGCTTTACGATCAGTCATTACACCTTTAGAAGTACTAACAATAGCAATACCCAAGCCATTCATAACACTTGGAATCTCACTAGACGCTTTATAAATACGCAAACCAGGGCGAGATACACGCTTGATTTGTTCAATTACAGGACGACCTGCATAGTATTTTAATTGAATTTCCAATATAGACTTTACGTCAGATGAAACTGCGAAGTCCTCAATATATCCTTCTTCTTTCAATACCTTTGCAATAGCACACTTTAATTTTGAAGAAGGCATTGCAACCGCTGCTTTATTAGCACGTTGCGCATTGCGGATACGAGTCAACATATCGGAAATAGGATCATGCATACTCATTCTTAATTACTCCTATTACCAGCTGGCTTTAACAACACCCGGAATTTCGCCACGCATGGCGATTTCACGGATTTTAATACGACCCAAACCAAATTTACGGAAAGTACCACGAGGGCGACCTGTCAAAGCACAACGACGACGTTGACGCACAGGTGCCGCATTACGAGGAATGGATTGAAACCTCAAACGAGCCTCAAAACGCTCTTCCTCAGTTGCATTCGAATCATTGATTACCGCTTTAATTGCCGCGCGTTTAGCCGCATATTTTTTAGCCAAAGCTTGACGTTTCAGATCACGATTAATAAGTGCTTTCTTAGCCATGATTATCCTTTGAACGGAAATTTAAACAATGACAATAAAGCTTTCGCTTCCTCATCGGTTTTTGCTGTAGTAGTAATAGTAATATTCAAACCACGCAAAGCATCAATTTTATCGTATTCAATTTCCGGAAAAATAATTTGCTCACGAACACCCATATTGTAATTGCCACGGCCATCAAATGATTTACCGCTCACACCACGGAAGTCACGTACGCGAGGTAATGCAATAGTAATCAAACGATCCAAGAATTCAAACATTTGATCACGACGCAATGTTACTTTGCAACCAACCGGATAGTTATCACGGATTTTAAAACCTGCGATAGATTTACGGGCAACAGTAACAACCGGTTTTTGACCGGCAATTTTCTCTAAATCGGAAACAGCATGTTCCATAACTTTTTTATCAGCAATAGCCTCACCCACACCCATATTCAAGGTGATTTTTTCAATACGCGGGACTTCCATTACTGATTTGTAACCAAATTGTTTAACCAATTCAGGAACAACTGTCTCTTTATAAAACTCTCTCAACCGAGCCATGTTATCTCCTTATGCCCCAATGATAGAGCCATTTGATTTGAAGAAACGAACGCGTTTAACTTTGCCTTCATTTTCAATCAGCTTAATACCAACACGGTCCGCTTTATTAGTTTCCGGATTCAGGATTGCGATATTAGAAATATCCAAAGGCATTTCTTTAGTAATAATACCGCCCTCAATGCCACGCATTGGATTAGGTTTTTGATGGCGTTTTACAACATTAACGCCCTCAACAACAACTTTATCACCCAACACTCGAACTACTTGACCCTGCTTACCTTTATCCTTACCAGCAATTACTACAACCCTATCGCCTTTAATGATTTTATTCATCGTGCCATTCCTTATAATACTTCAGGTGCCAATGAAACGATTTTCATAAATCGCTCAGTACGCAATTCACGGGTTACCGGACCAAAGATACGAGTACCCAAAGGTTCAAGTTTATTATTCAGTAACACGGCGGCATTGTTATCGAATTTAATTAACGCACCATCAGGACGACGTACACCCTTAGCAGTACGAACAACTACCGCATTATATACATCGCCTTTTTTGACACGGCCACGCGGAGCCGCATCTTTAACTGCCACTTTAATAATATCGCCAACAGAAGCGTAGCGACGCTTAGATCCGCCCAATACCTTGATACACATTACGCGACGCGCACCAGAGTTATCAGCCACATCTAAGATGGTCTGCATTTGAATCATGTTATTACCTTTAAATTAACCAACTTAATTTACCACTTTCAGATAACTTACAGCAAAGCCGCTGCTTATTAAATGAAACCTTGCGGTTCAAGTAAACCAGTCTTGGACCCCGAAAGGGAAGAAACTTCCAGAAGAAACTGAAAGACAGGAAACGAAGTTTACACGCAAATTAAATTTGCTGCAATACTTCGTTTCCCATTCCAAGCACGTTGCTTTAATTCTTA
Organism: Neisseria sp. HMSC070F02; assembly: GCF_001814225.1. Lineage (NCBI taxonomy): Bacteria > Pseudomonadati > Pseudomonadota > Betaproteobacteria > Neisseriales > Neisseriaceae > Neisseria > Neisseria sp. HMSC070F02. The sequence continues at coordinate 40,986 of NZ_KV815387.1, forward strand.
AATAGAACGTGCTTTCTCAACCAGCTCACTGACAACCCAAGATTTAGTTTTTGACAATGGACGGGATTCCGATATAACAACCACATCACCAATTCCATATTGATTATTTTCATCATGGGCATGGATTTTAGTAGATAACCGAATAATCTTACCATACAGCGGATGTTTTACTTTACGCTCAACCAATACTGTTACGGTTTTATCCATTTTGTCGCTTACTACTTTGCCTTGCAAAGTACGAACATTTTTAGTTTCGCTCATTACTTAGCACCTTTTTCAGTTAAAACGGTTTTAATACGAGCAATATCGCGACGTACACGTTTCAATTCACTTGGTTTGCCTAATTGACCGGTAGCGTTTTGCATACGTAAGCCAAACTGAGCTTTCAACAAGTCCAACAAATCTGCATTCAACTGCTCAACGGATTTGTCTTTCAATTCATTTGCTTTCATTATTGACCCACCTGTCTTACTACAAAGGTTGTAGGAATAGGCAATTTGGCAGCAGCCAACTCGAATGCTTCACGAGCCAGTTCCTCTGGAACGCCATCCATTTCATACAACACTTTACCTGGTTTAATTTCGGCAATGTAATATTCCACGTTACCTTTACCGCCACCCATACGAACTTGAATAGGCTTTTCAGTAATCGGTTTATCAGGGAATACACGAATCCAAATACGACCACCACGTTTGATATGACGGGTCATTGCACGACGAGCAGCTTCGATTTGACGGGCAGTCAAACGACCACGACCTACGGCTTTCAAGCCGAACTCACCGAAACTTACCTTATTACCGCGAGTAGCGATGCCAGTATTGCGACCCTTTTGTTGCTTACGGTATTTCAGTCTAGTTGGCTGCAGCATTACGTCTACCTGCCTTTCTTTGTTTACTCTCATGTTCAGGTTTGGAAGATTTAATATTGCCTTCCGTATAAACCCAAACTTTCAGACCCAATACACCATATGTGGTGTGCGCTTCGCTGGTTGCATAATCTACATTTGCACGTAAAGTATGCAGTGGCACGCGACCTTCACGATACCATTCGCTACGGGCAATATCCGCACCATTCAGACGGCCTGAAGTCATAATCTTAATGCCTTTAGCACCAGAACGCATTGCATTTTGCATTGCTCGTTTCATAGCACGACGGAATTGAACGCGCTTTTCCAACTGCTGGGCAATACCGTCAGCAATAATTTGAGCATCCAACTCAGGACGGCGAATCTCTTCAATATTTACATGAACAGGTACACCCATCAAGACTTGCAAGTCACGTTTCAAAACCTCGATATCCTCACCTTTTTTACCGATAACCACACCCGGACGAGCGGAGTGAATGGTAATGCGTGCAGATTTTGCAGGGCGTTCAATAACCACTCGACCAACCGAAGCATTGGCCAATTTTTGACGCAAATAATTGCGAACATCGATATCCTGCTTCAAAACAGTAGAAAAGTCGGTGCTTTTAGCAAACCATTTTGAAGCCCAGTCTTTAGTTACCGCCAGGCGAAAGCCTGTAGGGTTAATCTTTTGTCCCATAGCTTTTCCTTAGTTACCCACTGTCACATTGATATGACAAGTTTGTTTTTCGATGCGGTTACCGCGACCTTTGGCGCGAGCTTGAAAACGTTTCAAGCTTGGGCCTTTGTCAACAAAGATAGTTACCACTTTCAGTTCATCAATGTCCGCACCGTTATTGTGCTCGGCATTAGCAATAGCTGACTCCAATACTTTTTTAATCAGCTCGGCACCTTTTTTAGGACTGAAAGCCAAAATATTCAAAGCTTGGGCAACGTCTTTACCACGAATCAAATCAGCTACCAAACGAGCCTTTTGAGCAGAGATACGGGCATTTTTATGTTGTGCATTTACTCTCATGATTCACCTTATTTCTTTTTAGCCTTTTTATCGGCCAAGTGGCCTTTAAAGGTACGGGTCAATGAGAATTCGCCTAATTTATGACCAACCATATTGTCGCTGATAAACACAGGCACATGGGTGCGGCCGTTGTGCACAGCAATGGTCAGACCGATAAAATCAGGCAGAATGGTAGAACGACGAGACCAGGTTTTAATCGGGCGTTTGTCGTTGCTTGCGCGAGCAGCATCTACTTTTTTCAGCAAATGCAGGTCTACATATGGGCCTTTTTTCAATGAACGAGCCATACTAAATTAACCTTTATTTGAGTAACGGCGACGAACAATCATGTTATCCGTGCGTTTGTTATTACGAGTGCGGTAGCCTTTAGCAGGAGTACCCCATGGGCTGACCGGTTCGCGGGCCTCGCCCGTACGGCCTTCACCACCACCATGCGGGTGATCGACAGGATTCATGACAACACCGCGTACGGTCGGACGAATACCGCGCCAACGGTTGGCACCGGCTTTACCGATTTTTTTCAGGCTTTGCTCTTCGTTACCAACTTCACCAATGGTCGCACGGCAATTTACGTTGATTTTACGGACTTCGCCAGAGCGCAGACGGACTTGAGCGTACGCGCCTTCTTTAGCCAGCAATACCGCAGAAGCACCGGCAGAACGTGCGATTTGAGCACCTTTACCGGGTTTCATTTCGATACAGTGGATAGTCGTACCAACGGGAATGTTGCGAATCGGCAGGGTGTTGCCTACTTTGATGGCAGCTTCAGCACCGGAAACCAATACAGCACCGGCTTGAATACCGCGAGGAGCAATGATGTAACGACGCTCGCCGTCTGCATAGCACAACAGTGCGATGAAGGCAGTACGGTTAGGATCGTATTCGATACGCTCTACTTTGGCAGGAATGCCGTCTTTGTTACGTTTAAAGTCTACAACACGGTAATGGTGTTTATGACCGCCGCCTTTGTGACGGGTGGTGATATGACCATTATTGTTACGGCCGGCAGTAGAATTTTTCTTTTCAAGCAAGGGCGCATAAGGTGCACCTTTGTGCAAACCTTCTGTTACCACGCGAACCATGCCGCGACGGCCTGCAGAGGTCGGCTTCATTTTAACGATTGCCATTTTGTTTATTCCTTATCTGCAGCTGCAGCAGCGGCTTCCAAATCCAACTCTTGACCGGCAGCCAAGCTTACATAAGCTTTTTTAACATCGCTGCGGCGGCCCAAAGTACGACCAAAACGCTTAGTTTTGCCTTTAGTTGTAACGGTAGTTACAGAAGCAACTTGAACACCAAACAGCAGCTCAACAGCCGCTTTGATTTCAGGTTTGGTTGCATTTGCCAAAACTTTAAACGTCATTTGGTTGCGTTTTTCAGCCAATACGTTGCTTTTTTCAGAAACGATAGGTGCCAAAATCACTTGAGTCAAACGTTGTTGATTCATACCCATTGCTCCTCTAATTGTGCAACTGCATCTTTAGTGATGATTACTTTTTTGTAACGCAGCAAGCTGTAAGGATCAACTTGTTGAGCTTCCAAAACCAACACGTTTGGCAAGTTGCGTGAAGCCAAGTAAACATTCTCGTCGAGCTGTTTGGTTACAAACAACACTTGCTCCAGACCCAGATTTTTCACTTGTTCAGCAAAAACTTTGGTTTTAGGAGTTTCGGCAGTCAACGCCTCAATCGCAAACAAACGCTCGTCACGAGTCAATTGAGACAGAATAGTCGCCATACCGGCACGGTACATTTTGCGGTTTACTTTTTGAGTGAAGTTTTCGTCGGGTTTGTTCGGGAACGCGCGACCACCTTTACGCCACAGCGGAGAAGAAGTCATACCGGAACGGGCACGGCCGGTACCTTTTTGACGCCATGGTTTTTTGGTTGAGTGTTTTACTTCGGCACGGGTTTTTTGAGCGCGGTTACCGGAGCGGGCGTTTGCCAAGTAGGCATTTACCAGCTGATGAACCAACGCTTCATTGTATTCGCGGGCGAACAAAGCATCAGAAACAGACAGGCTGCCTGAAACTTGTCCTTTAGCGTCAATTACTTTCAATTCCATTACGCACCTACTTTCACGCTAGGACGAACTACAACATCGCTGTTGACCGCACCCGGAACAGCACCCTTAACCAACAGCAGTTGGCGTTCTGCATCAACACGGACAACTTCCAATTTTTGAACAGTTGCTTTGGTGTTGCCGTATTGGCCGGCCATGCGCTTACCGGGGAACACGCGACCCGGGTCTTGCGCCATACCGATAGAGCCTGGAACGCGGTGAGAACGGGAGTTACCGTGGGAAGTGCGTTGGGCACCGAAGTTATGACGTTTGATCGTGCCGGAGAAACCTTTACCTTTAGAGGTACCGGTTACATCGACCAGCTGGCCGACTTCAAACATAGAAACGGTGATTTCGTCACCGGCTTTCAATTCAGCCAGTTTTTCTTCAGTCAAAGCAAACTCGATCAAACCACGACCGGCTTCAACACCTGCTTTTGCAAAGTGCCCGGCTTCGGTTTTGTTGACACGATTGGCTTTTTTCTGACCAAAGGTAACTTGAACGGCAGTATAGCCGTCAGTATCTTTGGATTTTACTTGTGTAACGCGGTTGGCAGACATATCCAAAACGGTTACCGGAACAGAAACACCCTGTTCGTCGAACACGCGGGTCATACCAACTTTGCGTCCAACCAGACCTAAAGTCATGATTATTTTCCTTTTAAAGTAAAGGGACAGGCTACGATTGGCCTGTCTTTCAGACAAAGTTAAACTTGGCACAAATGTACCAAGCTCGGCATTATATCTGACAAGTCAAAGAAATATCAACAGAAATATCAGAAATATCTTCAATATGCCGTCTGAAGCGTTTTGAATCTTCAGACGGCATAGGGCCGGACTCTTTTAAAGGGTCGGTATCCGGTCATCACAGCGTATGCATCTTTCTCCGACAAACCGGAATATGGTTGATGACTGCATCCATTATTTCTTTGAGATGGTAGTTTTCGTATGCTGGGACCTTTGCAAAATTCCTTTCCCTCCCGACAGCCGAAACCCAAACACAGGTTTTCGGCTGTTTTCGCCCCAAATATCTCCTAATTCTACCCAAACGCCCCCTTAATCCTCCCCGGATACCCGATAATCAG
>NZ_KV815388.1:0-14245 GCF_001814225.1 Neisseria sp. HMSC070F02
ACACTAGTGTTGCACTTGAAATCCGAATCCAAGGGCCTCTCGGTCAGACTGTCAACAATTCCGATAAAATGCTATACTCGCGCCCGTTGCCGCGCCGTCCGAAACCGCCCTTTGGGAAAGCAGAAATGATCAGCAAACAAGAATACCAAGCCCAAGCCGCCCAAGGCTACAACCGCATCCCGCTCGTGCAAGAACTCCTTGCCGATTTGGATACGCCGCTTTCCCTCTATCTCAAACTCGCCAACCGCCCCTATACCTACCTGCTCGAATCCGTTGTCGGTGGCGAACGTTTCGGCCGCTATTCTTTTATCGGCCTGCCTTGCAGCCACTATCTCAAAGCCAGCGGCAAACACGTCGATGTTTATCAAAACGGCGAAATTGTCGAGCAACACGACGGCACCCCCCTGCCCTTTATCGAAGCCTTCCACAACCGCTTCAAAACACCCGAAATCCCAAGCCTGCCGCGCTTTACCGGCGGACTGGTCGGCTACTTCGGTTACGAAACCATCTACAATTTCGAACACTTCGCTCACCGCCTGAAAAACACCGCCAAAGCCGACTCGCTCGGCACGCCCGACATCCTCCTGATGCTCTCGCAAGAGCTTGCAGTAGTGGATAACCTAAGCGGTAAAATCTACCTGATTGTTTACGCCGATCCGTCGCAGCCCGACGGCTACGAACGCGCACGCGAACGCCTCGAAGACATCCGTACACAGTTACGCCAAAGTTGCGCCATCCCGCTTTCGCTCGGCAGCAAACACACCGAAGCCGTCAGCGAATTCGGCGAAGAGCCGTTCAAAGCCTGCGTTAACAAAATCAAAGACTACATCTTTGCAGGCGACTGCATGCAGGTTGTCCCCAGCCAGCGCATGAGCATGGAATTCACCGACAGCTCGCTCGCCCTCTACCGCGCCTTGCGCACGCTCAACCCTTCGCCTTATCTCTTCTACTACGATTTCGGCGATTTCCACATCGTCGGCTCCTCGCCCGAAATCCTCGTCCGACGCGAACGCAACGACGTTATCGTCCGCCCCATCGCCGGTACGCGCCTGCGCGGCAAAACCCCTGCCGAAGACCTTGCCAACGAACAAGATTTGTTAAGCGACGCCAAAGAAATCGCCGAACACGTCATGCTCATCGATTTAGGACGCAACGACGTCGGCCGCATCAGTAAAACCGGCGAAGTCAAAGTTACCGACAAAATGGTGATTGAAAAATACTCCCATGTGATGCACATCGTTTCCAACGTCGAAGGCCGTCTGAAAGAGGGCGTTACCAATATGGACATCCTCGCCGCCACGTTCCCTGCCGGCACACTTTCCGGCGCACCCAAAGTCCGCGCCATGGAAATCATCGAAGAAGTCGAACCAAGCAAACGCGGCATCTACGGCGGCGCCGTCGGCGTATGGGGTTTCAACAACGACATGGATTTGGCAATCGCCATCCGCACCGCCGTAGTAAAAAACAACACGCTATACGTCCAAAGCGGCGCAGGCGTAGTTGCCGATTCCAATCCTGAATCAGAATGGCAGGAAACGCAGAACAAAGCCCGTGCCGTCATACACGCCGCGCAAATGGTACAGGAAGGGTTGGATAAATGACTTATGAAAAACTTTATGAGCTTCGCCAAACACTCAGACCGACTACCAAAGACGGTCTCTATACAGATAATGAAAAAAATCGAGAAATCCTAACGGTTAGATGGAGCGGCAACACAGAAAATCCTAAAAATTTCTCAGCTGTCGCTATAGGAATTAATCCAAGTAAAGCAAATGATGAAAGAAGCGACAAAACCCTTACCCAACTTGCACGTTTCTTGGATATGTACGGTTTTACCAACTTCAAAATGTTAAATATTTTTTCCAGTTACTCTACACAGCAAACAGGAATTAGGGCAAACACCCAAACCGATTTTTCCAAATTTAAAGGATGTTTGGAAGATGCTGATATGATTATTCTTGCATGGGGTACAGACCGCGGTGCTTATAAGGATGAAAAAAACAGAATACTGGAATTTCTAAAAGCAGAAAAATTTATGGAAAAAGTATTCTGTATTTCTGAAACTGGTAATTCCAGCGATACAAGACATCCGTCAAGAATTAGTTATAGCTATCAACTTGTACAATTTGAAGAGTCAGCATGAAAAACATATCTCTTTCTCCGCCCGCCATGCTTGGCATCCTCGGCGGCGGACAATTAGGCAGAATGTTTACCGTTGCCGCCAAAACCATGGGCTACAAAGTAACCGTTCTCGACCCCGATCCGGACGCGCCGGCAGCAGAATTTGCCGACTGTCATTTATGCGCGCCGTTTAACGACCAAGCTGCTTTGGACGAATTGGCAAAATGCGCGGCGGTGACCACTGAATTTGAAAACGTCAATGCCGATGCGATGCGTTTTCTCGCCAAACACACCAATGTTTCCCCCGGCAGCGACTGCGTTGCCATCGCGCAAAACCGCATTCAGGAAAAGGCATGGATACGCAAAGCAGGATTGCAAACCGCGCCGTATCAAGTGGTTTGTAAGGCTGAAGACATTACTGAAGCAAGTGCGCAATTCTTGCCCGGCATCCTGAAAACGGCCACTTTGGGCTACGACGGCAAAGGTCAAATCCGCGTCAAAACGGTGGATGAACTCAAAGCTGCGTTTGCCGAACACGGCGGCGTGGATTGCGTTTTGGAAAAAATGGTGGATTTGCGCAGTGAAATTTCCGTAATCGTATGCCGTTTGAACAATGACAACGTGCAAACTTTCGACCCTGCCGAAAACATCCACGAAAACGGCATCTTGGCTTATTCCATCATCCCCGCGCGACTGAGTGCCGACGTGCAGCAACAGGCGCGGCAGATGGCGCAACGCTTGGCGGACGAATTGGATTATGTCGGCGTATTGGCGGTAGAAATGTTTGTTGTCGGTGACACACATGAATTGGTCGTCAACGAAATCGCGCCGCGTCCGCACAACTCCGGCCACCATACCATCGATGCCTGCGCGGCAGACCAATTCCAGCAACAGGTCCGCCTGATGTGCAACCTGCCACCTGCCGATACCAAGTTGCTTTCTTCATGCTGTATGGCGAATATTTTGGGCGACGTTTGGCAGGAAGACGGCGGCAAACCGGATTGGTTTCCCCTGCAAAGCCGGCCGGACGCGCGCCTGCACCTTTACGGCAAAAAAACCGCGCACAAAGGGCGGAAAATGGGACACTTTACCGTTTTAACCACCGATTCGGACACCGCATTTCAAGAAGCAAAAAAACTGCATCAGTCCCTATAATCCGACCAACGGCACAGATGCCGTCTGAAGCCGCCGACATACTGCCATGAACCTGCTGACACTGTTACGCCCCGCCACCGTGCAAGACTGCAAAGACATCTTCAAAGTCCACCTGCACTCCGTCCAATACACCTGCATCCTCAGCTACAACGAACACGCCCTAAAAGTATGGGAAGGCTTGCTAAACACAGAAAGCTACCTGCCGACCATTTCCGATCCCGACAAAGCACTTTGGGTTGCCGAATACAAAGGCAACATACAGGGATTTTTCCAAATCGACTGCCAAGAAGCACAACTCGATGCGCTTTACGTCCACCCCCTGTTCCACAACCTCGGACTGGGCACTGCCCTGCTTCATCAGGCGGAAACCATCGCCCACAAATCCGGTTTGAGCTTTCTGAAACTCTACGCATCGCTCAACTCCGTCCCGTTTTACCTTCTCAACCGCTACGAATCGCTCGGTTCGGCAGTATTGCAGCTTGACCCCAGCATCAAAATCAAATGCGAACTGATGCGGAAACACCTCTGATCCGTCCTTATAACCAAAACTGATAATCTTCAAATCAAACATTATTTCCACAAGCGCAGACAGCCGTATAAAGTTGCCCCATCTACCAACCGACAGGACAAGCATATGAAAACCTACGCACCGGTACTCTATACCGCAGCCCTGCTCACCGCCTGCAGCCCCGCAGCCGATTCAAATCATCCGTCCGGACAAAATGCCCCGGCCAATACCGAATCCGACGGAAAAAACATTACCCTGCTCAACGCCTCATACGATGTGGCACGGGATTTTTACAAAGAATACAACCCCTTATTTATCAAAACATACCAATCCGAACACCCCGGCACATCCGTCAGCATCCAACAGTCCCACGGCGGCTCCAGCAAACAGGCATTATCCGTAGCCAACGGCCTTCAAGCCGATGTCGTAACCATGAACCAATCCTCCGACATCGACCTGCTCGAAAAAAAGGACTGGTAGAAAAAGGCTGGCAACAAGCCCTCCCCGACCACGCCGCGCCCTACACCAGCACTATGGTTTTCCTTGTCCGAAAAAACAACCCCAAACAGATCCGCGATTGGAACGACCTTGCCAAAGACGGCGTTAACATCGTCATCGCCAATCCCAAAACCTCGGGCAACGGACGCTACGCCTTCCTCGGCGCATACGGTTACGGTCTGAAAACCACCAACGGCAACGAACAGGAAGCCCAAAAACTCGTCGCATCCATCCTCAAAAACACCCCCGTTTTTGAAAACGGCGGACGCGCCGCCACCACCACCTTCACACAACGCAACATCGGCGACGTACTCATCACTTTTGAAAACGAAGCCAACTACGTCAGCAAAAAACTGACCCAAGGACAGTTTGAAATCGTCTATCCGAGCTACACCATTTCCGCCGAAAGCCCCGTCGCCGTCGTCAACAGCGTCGTCGCGAAAAAAGGCACGCAAAAAACCGCCCGCGCCTATCTCGAATACCTTTGGAGCGAACCGGCGCAAGAACTCGCCGCCTCACTCTACCTGCGCCCCCGCAACCCCGAAGTATTGGCAAGACACAAAGCCGACTTCCCAGACTTAGACACCTTCTCTCCCGAAGAAAAATTCGGCGGATGGGACAACATCATGAAAACCTACTTCGCCGACGGCGGCATATTCGACCGCCTGACCGCACAAAAATGACCGCTATACCGTCTGAACCGCCTTTCAGACGGCATTTCACACATCAAAACAGAAAAACCGCGCCCAAAATCATCATCACAGGACACAACGGCAAACCGGATACAAAACCCAACACCGCCGCCAAAATGCCGTCTGAAGCCGTCGGCGCAACCATCCTTATCTGGGGCCCGCTTCAGGGGCGCATAACTTTCCTTAACCATCCTTTTGACAGCCAAATAAACAGTGCTTTTGCCTGTCAGAAACAAAACCAATATTTTGCGGTTCGTATCGGAACATTTATAGTGGATTAACAAAAACCAGTACAGCGTTGCCTCGCCTTAGCTCAAAGAGAACGATTCTCTAAGGTGCTGAAGCACCAAGTGAGTCGGTTCCGTACCATCTGTACTGTCTGCGGCTTCGTCGCCTTGTCCTGATTTAAATTTAATCCACTATAATACATCAGATTTCCGTGTTTCGCGTTTCCGGCAATTCAAGATTGGCAAAACCATTAACCTGCTTCGCAAGGCAGGTTTTTAAAACTTTATCAGGCGTTCGGGCATATCGGTTCGACCGGCCCGCATTTCCGGCAATCAACACTGCCGACGGTTGCCGCATTTCTTTTTGATATACAATCACACTTTCAAAAAACATACGCCGGCAACAAAATCATCCTCCCCCGCTTGGCAAACATTCCGGCAAATTAAAACCCCGCCCGAAACAGCCATCGGACAAATAACAGGAAAAAATATGAATACCGACTTCCAAAACATCCTCAAACAACTGGGCAAACAGGCCAAAAAAGAAGCGGCAGAAAAACAGGAGGCCGAAAAAAACAAGCAAAAACAAGAACAGGATTTCGATTTTTCACAAGCAGTCGGACAAGTCTCCCCGTTAAAAAACCGGCAACAATATTATGCACCGTCCGACAAAACCCCCATCAAAGTCCGTCCCAAAGACAACCGCGCCGACGAAGAAAACTACTTCTACATCGGCAGCACATACAACGACCCGCCCGCCAGCTTCAGCAAAAACGGACAGGGAAAAAACGACATCCAACGCCTGAAAAACGGATACTATCCCGTCGTTACCGATGTCGACCTGCACGGCTACACACAGGAAGAAGCCCAAAAAGTCCTCAACGAATTCATCGCATTCACCCAAAAACGCGGCGTATGCGGCGAAATCATCCACGGCAGCGGATTAGGTTCCAAAGGCTACAAACCCGTTCTGAAAAATATGACCCGAAACTGGCTGATGCAACACCCCGACGTACTCGCCTACGCCGAACCCCGGGAAGGCAACGACGGCTGCGTCCGCATCCTGCTCAAACGCAAATTAAGGCAGCAAGACTGACAAATTTCTCCGACAGACTTGGCAGCACCGCACAATATCCGTATAATTTGCAAACCATTTCTGGGGGCGACCTTGGTTTCGACGGGGGTTGCGAAGCAGATGCGGGCATACCGGGGTCTCAGATTCCCGTAAAACACTGAATTCAAATAGTCGCAAACGACGAAACTTACGCTTTGGCCGCTTAAGGCCAGCCGTTGCAGCAGTCGGTCAATGGGCTGTGTGGCGAAAGCCACCGCAACGTCATCTTACATTGACTGGTTTCCTACCGGGTTACTTGGCAGGAAATGAGATTTAAGGTAACTGGTTTCCAAAAGGCCTGTTGGTCGGCATGATGGAAATAAGATTTTCAAATAGACACAACTAAGTATGTAGAACGCTTTGTAGAGGACTTTCGGACGGGGGTTCGATTCCCCCCGCCTCCACCATACCCTATTTTCAGCAGCATCCTGCAACACAAAAAAGCCTTGAACTTCAACAGTTTCAAGGCTTTTTTGTTGCCTTGAATATGCTGGCGTATGCTTGAGTTTTCGCCATTTATGGGGTAACTTTTGGGGTAACTTTTCACGAATTACCCCAAAAAACGCCTTAAAAATGCAAAAGTCATCACGCATTTTTTTAAAAAGGTTACCCAAAACTTAAATGTAATCCTTTATTTATAAGCTTGCAGCTTTCCAAACAAGTTACCCCCAAACGGATAAAAAAATGCCGAAGCCGAACTGACCCCAAAAAGTCGGACAGTTTAATCAAGCGGCTTTCAGGGACTGAATTCTGTACTGAACAAGGCTCAGCCCTTTTAATTTCAACTTGATTCTATCGTTGTTGTATAGTGGATTAAATTTAAACCAGTACGGCGTTGCCTCGCCTTGCCGTACTATTTGTACTGTCTGCGGCTTCATCGCCTTGTCCTGATTTAAATTTAATCCACTATAAAAAAACATCTGATATTGCCAACCTTGATCCGAATGCAGTATCGGCTTTTCAGACGATCCCGGTTTCTCCGGCGCACCTTTCAGTATCTCGCCGGCCAAATCGAAAGTCGGGCGGATTTGAATACGGTAACTGACGATTTCCCCGTTAAACAAATCCATAATCGGAGAAAGGTATATCTTTTCTCCGCCTACATTGAACTCGGTAACGTCCGTTACCCATTTCTCATTCGGCTTTTCTGCATGGAAACAGCGTCGCAGGATATTCGGCGCAATTTTGCCGACTTCTCCTTTGAACGAGCGGTATTTGCGCCGCCGTATCACTGCCTTCAGCCCCGTCTTCGCCATCAGACGGCTGACTTTCTTGTGATTGACCGGTGTTCCTGCATGAAGGATGGCTGCTGCAATCCTCCGGTAGCCGTATCTTCCCTTATGTCGTCGATAAATATCATGGATATGCTGTTTCAAATCGGCATATTTGTCTTCTGCCGATTGGACGGCCAATTGGTAATAAAAGGTGCCGCGTGGCAGTCCGACAATCTCCAACAGCAGTTCAACGGATGGCATTGCCTTAACCCTGCGACGAGTTGCGTTCTTTCTGCCGCACTTCTTTCCCATGGATTAAGGCATCGGGCTTTTTTAGGGCAGCCATTTCCGCTGTAAGGCAAGCCAATTCCGCAAGCAGTTCTTCCTTGGTTTTCAGATAGCCGGCTTTTTTCGTTTGCGGCGGATACTGTTTTTTCACGGGCTTTCTTCCTTGTTTTTGGGAAAAGTCGTACCACCGCTGCCTTTCGTCCTGCGCTTTTTTAAGCTGCAAGGCGTATTGTTCCGCCGCAACCATAGAAGAATGCCGATAGGTGGCAATCAGGGCGGTTTGTTCCGCTTCGGCCTTGTCGGCGGCGTATCGGTAACCGCACGTCCACACAAGCAAAAGCACAAATGCCCAAAGCAGCCGTTTTTTGGCTCGGACAAATTCAATCATTGCCGCCCCCTTCCTGATTTGCGGATTTTTTGATTTCTGCCAACTGCGGTACGGCGGCGATGCCGCGTTTGATTAATGCATACCCGCCGACCATCGCGCCGTATGCCCACCAAAGCCATTCGGGGGCGTCCGCCGCCTGCACGAACTTCCAAGTCATGGCGGCTGCGGCGACGTTTGCCCATAGTTTGGTATGGCTGATTTTTCCTGTGGCCGGATTAGAGACCAAGCCGCCCAGCCATCGGAAAAAGGCAGTTATTTGCGACGCTTTTTTTTGGCTGCGCGTTTCGCGGCGGCTACCCCGCTCTTGCGGTGGGCTTGCGTCCAACATCCCTGAGTCGGCATGGCGTAGCGAATGCCTAGGTCGCTGTGGCTGAAATCGGGCTGCATGGCTGCGGTCATTAGGGCGATGAGTGACTTTTTTGACATGGTTTGTCTCCCTTTAATCAGTGTTATCTGCAGACGCGTGAATCAGGTTTTGCGCCACACGGCGTACCCAGCCCTTGCCGAAAGAGGTGAACGTACTGAGCTTGGTATAAAAGACCAGACGCTCGGCGTTGAACCGCAATAAAAGGTCGTTTTCGGGGAGGGAATTGATGGCTTTGAGGCTGATTTCGCCGATGATTCCATCGTCCGCCACGCCTGCGGCGCGTTGCAGCATACGGACGGCATTGCCGTAACCGTGGTTGACGCAGGCATCAAAAAATTGGAACGCGACCGCTTCCGGCATTTGGTCGGCGCGGTAACGCTCCCAAAACGCCTTTCGGTAAATGCCGATAGCCTGTTCACGCGTCATGGCGCGCATGGAGCCGTTGTAGCCGTTTGCCTGTGCGGTGCGCTTAGTGATGCCCCAATTGGTTTCGCCGCCGGGGTCTTTGGGATGATTGACGTAACCGCCCTCGTGGGAGAGGACGCGGTTGATGAATTGGTTGAATTTGGTGGACATAAAAAATCCCTGTATCTATTGATAGGTACAGGGATTTTAGGAGGTATTAAAAGAGTGGCCTTTTAATACGAGTTAAAAGCAGTTTACACTAAAAATCACATAGCTAATTCTGTTCACCCTTTAGCTTGTTAATAATGTTGGATGCATGACAGTCATTTTCATTTTTACTTAAAATATTTAACAAAGGCACTAATACAGATAAAACCGTATAAATTTGCCACATCGTCAAGCTTGCTAACAGGCTAAATGAGATTTTCCGACAAAGTGGGATATATTGAATTATTGCCTCAATATGTTTGAGCAAAGGAGCCAACAAACCAACAAGTAACACAATACTTAAAATAAAAATGGAACTTATAACAGGGGAAAAAAGCTGTTTGAATCCACGCCGATATACCGGAGAGGAGAAAGTTTGACTAAAAGGGCTTTTTAATCGTTCGGGATAGACAATAGCCAACCAAACCCCAACAACTGCAAAAATAATTGATGCAGTTGTTCTCAAGGCTTCATACAATACCCATTGCTCTTCAAATCGGATATTAGCACCTAAATACCAGGCTACACCAATCATGAATGCAGAGCATATTAGGAAAATATTTCTAAGAATCATCACTTAATTTGAATTCGTTTAAAACGTAATCTTTCCTTTGGTCTATTATATCTAGAATTTTAGCAGCTGGATAAATCCCATTTTCCTTATGAAGGTTGACGTCTAATTCACATTTGATGACATTTCCTCGAATCCAATAAATCTTGTCATCGTTTTTTAACTTAAAGCCACAATCATCTTTATCTAAATCAAAAGAATTTTTTTCCCAGTCTTCAATCCAATCCTTAAGATTTGATTTGTTTTCAAATGCAGCAGAAACAGAATGATTTACACGAATGGTTTTTAATGGAGCAAACAATTCTGTTGAACCAAAAAAGCTTGGTAACATTTTCTTCAAAATTCCACTTGAACTTTGTCCAGAGGTAACCTTTACCGTGCATTGATTATGCACTTGGGTTACTTGGTCATAATTACTAATGACATACTCTTTTTCTGAAGGAGATTTAGCTAGTTTCCCCGCAAAACGTGGCACAGGAGTTCCATTAATTTTAAGAGGCAATTTAAAATTAGTTCGCTCCATGGTATGAATTATTCCGTCTGTTGAAGTTTCTTCGTAGGTAGTCTTTTCTATAAAATTAGGATCAATCCACAAGAAATTAAGCATGTACTCTTCAAACTCTGTTCGTCCAGCTAAAGTTGCATTAGGAGAAAGAATCGTTGAGTAAAAATTATGTTCTGGCCAAATAAGAAAATAACTAACGAAGCCAAAAGTTTTCCCATTTCCTGCTGTTACTGGGCTAGAATCAACTTGACCTAGTTTACTTTTCATGTTTAAAGAAACAATTTCATCTGAAGAGCTTTCTGCGGCAGGATTCCAAAAAGCAAGCAACCACAGACCATTTTTTTTGCAGATATCGAGCAAGAAAGTGCTTGGCTCTTTATCATCACGACTAATTCCAGTCTCTTCAATAGTTTTACCTTTAACATATGTCTCTAAATGAGTTAAAGTTTTTAATAAGTCCTCATAATGATTAGGTTCTTTTGAAGAACCAGACCAATAACCGCAACGAGTTATTTTGAAATAACGTAAAGTCAGTTTATTTTTCATATTCTCTCTAATATATTAAAAATAGATAGCTATCCTAACTATCCGAAACCTTTTCAGACAGCTTTTTTATCAGTTATTTATTCTCAGCAGGCTCTATAAACATCATCTCCGTCTGCTCCTAATTGTGGCTGTAATGCAGGTTATTCAGCTTTTGCTGTCAAAACCACGCTCGGCAAATTAGTAACAGTGACTTTATAAGCAATCCCACCACGCGCCCATTCTCGGGTTGGCTCTTTTTGCGCATTATGGCTGTCAATTGCCATTTTGATTTGGTCGCCGGTATCACGCAGCAGTGTGCGGTCTCCTGGGGCGGTTGCCGCAATCAAGGCTGCGGCGGCTTTGGACAGTTTTTCCGCTTTTTGAGGCACTGCATCTGTATTCCAAACTACTCGGACGGCAGTAATTTTGTCGGCTTTATCGGTATCAACGGTTAATGTGAGGCCGTCTGAAAAGTCATGCAGCAGATTCTTCCCTTCCGCATTGTCGGCAGGAACAACATGTTCTGGAAGGGTCAGACCAGTTTTTTGGTCGGCAAGCCCTTTATTGGCTACTGATTGATAGTCGGTATAGCTTACCGGCATGGTTTTTAATTCGGATTGTGCCTGCTCTTGAGGTTGGGCAGATGCCGGTTGTTCTTCAGCTTGGCCGCCACACGCAGATAAAGCACAGGTAGCGGCAATTAATAAAGCGAGTATTTTCATTCTATTTCCCTTTTTGATTGTGTCTAGTTCAAGTCTTTTGATACCTGCACTACCTGCCCGATGATTTGAATATCGGGGTGTTCCGCCAGTGCCAAGGGCATGGGTGGATAGGTTGAATTGTCAGAAATCAAGAGTAGGCTGCCGTCGATTTGGCGTTGGATACGTTTGACCCATAACACATCGCTGCTGCAATTCCTATATAGATAGTAATTATTCATACTGTCTAAAATTCTCAATATCAAAACTTGGACACCAATCTATATTTTGTTTTACTGCCAATGCGGCAATTTGTTCATTCCAATTTCCTAAGTAGGTTTCTTTTTCAATCCTATGGTGACGGAAATTAATACAAGGCATCACAAATTTCTTTGCAGAGGATGTTTCTTTTTTCTTTCCAGTTAGATCAAGACTGATTTCAAACGTTGGTCTTGATCCATGCCATAGAAAAATGTCGTCTGAAACAAAGCAACAGTGGCTTTTAGGGTTGGGACAGGACTGTGATTTTTGATAGCAGTCTAAAACCCCTAACAAATCATAAATGATGCAGTTAACAAGCCTTGAGGTCGGTATCCGCAGTCAAGTGAGCCGTTTGAAAGATTTGTTCGACCAACTTAATGCGCACAGTGAGGCACACGAGATCAGCCATCAGGCAAAGATGGTCGGCACGCTCAATCAAATTATTTTGGACTGCGAGCAACTGCGCGAAAGCTATGCCCTGCCGACTGAAGCACCGACAGACAATGTGCCGGAATGGTTGGGCGGTGAAACGGGAGAAGGCGATGAATCCGGCAATGATTGAGCGTCTTAAGGCAGTCGAGAATCAGGCGGAAGCAATGGGACGCGGCGCACGCTCTGCATATCTTAAGCAGCAGGCGCAGGAATTGGGCATCAGCCTTGCCACGCTATACCGCAAGCTGGAGGCGGTCAGCGTCAAGCCGACGCGCAAACGGCGCAGCGATGCGGGCAAGACGGAGCTTAAACCGGAAGAAGCCAAATTGATTTCGGCGGTTTTGGTGGAGGCGATGAGGCGCAACGGCAAGCGGTTGATGTCGGTGCGGCAGGCGGTGGAAATGCTGCGCGCCAACGGAAAAATCGAGGCGGCGCGGATTGATGGGGAAACCGGGGAAGTCATCCCGTCCCTCCGCACTGCTTTCCGCCCGCTGGCAAGACATCGACCTCACCGCCCGGTTATGGCACATCCCCGCCGCCGACATGAAGACCAAACACCCCTTTACCGTCCCACTGTCGGACTGGGCGGTAGAAATACTCCGAGAGCTGCACACACAGACCGGCGACAACATCCACCTTTTCCCCGGCATCCGCCCACGGCGCAAACCCGCCCCCCATCCCGACCACATCAGCATCAAATTCGCCCACAACGCCATCCGACGACTGGGCTATGACGGCAGCACCCCCGGCAAATCCAAACACACAATGCACGGATTCCGCCACCTCTTCACCAACATCAGCCTGACCGCCGGAAAAGACACCCTCACAACAGACCTCGCCCTCGGCCACATCAGCCGCGCCGCCCTCCAACGCGCCGGCTTCTCAAGCCTGCACCACTACCTACCGCCGACAGCTACCGCCTCCAAGAGCGGCGCGAACTCGCCGAATGGTACAGCCGCCGCCACCGCCAAGCATACGAAGCCGCCGCCAAAACCCCGCAAAACAAAAAACCGCCTGAAAAAAATTCAGACGGCATCCTGCCCAAAACACTTGCAATAAAACCTAAAAGGTATTAATGTACACACATGGCAGACATCCTGCCATCCGACAAGCGGCGGCAACCGCCAAAAACGAAAGGAAATCCAATGAACATAATCGAACAAGAAACGAAACGCGCCGAGTTAAGAAAAATAGACGCCGAAATCGCCAAAATCATTGCCGACGCGCACAAAATCAACGCCGAATCCGTAAAAATAGCCCAAGAGTCCCGCTGGTATCCCATGATAGCGGCAACCGGGCTGGTTACCGCCATCGCCGCCGTGTTGGCACTGATATTCAAATTTGCCTGACCACAAGCCCCGCAAGGGGCTTTATCCCACGAACAAAATGAACAGAGCCGCGCTATTCAACCGCTACCCCGAATGGATTATCGGGCAAGACGGCGCAAGCCGTTTCATTACCCATTGCCGCTATCCCCGCCTGATTGCCAAAATCCACAGGCAGACAGACGGCGAATGCCCGGGCAGGCATTACCGCCATTCCGAAAACGGCATCACCCTTTACGATTTTATTTTTTTCGACGGCAAACCGGCAGACGAAGCCCGATTTGCCGCCATCCTTACCGAAACCTGCCGCAGGGCAGTCAAAAAAATATGCGAAACAAAATAAACCGCAACGACATGGAACTCGGCTACACGCCTTACAACCTCCGCACCCTTCGCAACCGCTGCAAACTGACACAGGCCGAGTTGGCGCAAATCGTCGGGGTGAAGCACTACATACAGGTAGGCCGCTGGGAAGCCGAACCCGATACCGAAACCCGTCGGGCCGATATGCCGCTGGAAAAATGGCGGCAGTTCCTCGATTGGATAGAAAAAACAAACGCCGTCTGAAAAGTTCAGACGGCATTTTTTACCCCCAAAAACCTAAAAACCACAACCAAGCCCCACACCGCTTGCCCCAGACCTGCCGCCGCCCCAAAATAAACTCACTCTGAGACCTTTGCAAAATTCCTTTCCCTCACGACAACCGAAATCCCAACACAGGTTTTCGGCTGTTTTCGCCCCAAA
>NZ_KV815389.1:0-1243 GCF_001814225.1 Neisseria sp. HMSC070F02
ACTTATTACGTTTTTTTATCCAGAGATTATAAACATATCTAAACTATTATGCGTGGCGGTACTTCCAAAGGTAAATTTTAACCTAATCAATTTACTCAAACCATCCAAAAATTACCAAGCAGCAATATAAACACAGATTTATTTGAGCCAACCTGATCAAAACAAGGAACTAAATAGATGAAAAAGACCATTTTTAACATTACCAAAATGGACTGCCCGTCCGAAGAACAGCTCATTCGCATGCGTTTAAAAGATGTGTCTGATATTTATGAATTACAGTTTGATATTGCTGGGCGGTGCTTAACCGTCTATCACGATAATCAAGATACAACGATTTTACAAGTACTTGAACCGCTTAATTTTGATAGTCATATCATTTCCACCGAAGTGATTGTTGATAAGATAGTGTTTAACAAGCCTGATGAGCACTTAGAAAAAAGATTATTATATCAAGTGCTCATGATTAACTTTGTGTTTTTTATCATAGAGTGTTCGGTTGGTATTTTTGCTAATTCTATGGGGCTGATTGCTGATAGTCTAGATATGCTGGCGGACAGCTTTGTCTATATATTGGCGCTATCAGCCATTGGTATGACGCTGGCGTATAAAAAACGTGTGGCATTTTTGGCGGGGATAACGCAGATAATATTGGCGTTATTTGGGGTGATAGAAGTGATTAGGCGTTTTATCGGTGCTGAGCAGCTGCCCAATTATCAACTGATGATTGGCACGGCATTTTTGGCATTGATTGCAAACTGGCTGTGCTTATATCTACTGAGCAAAAATCAAAATAAAGAAATCCATATCAAAGCCAGCATGATTTTTACATCCAATGACATTATCATCAATATCGGTGTGATAGCGGCGGGAGCATTGACGTTATTGACTCATTCTAGCTATCCTGATTTAATCATTGGCATGATTGTCTTTGTCATTGTACTATTTGGTGCCAGAAATATTTTAAAATTGGCAAAATAATTCCTTTCACCAGCAAAGGAGTTTTTATGCAAATATCGGTCAAAGCTACCTACATACGTGGCAGTACTTCCAAAAACTTGATTTTTTAAAATGTGGTTAATGCGAGTTTGTTTATCTGGTATTTGATTGGTCAAGCCTTCATCCAAGCGTTTGACGATTTCACGCAAAAATACCCCTGATTTACACACAGGGTCTAAGAATGTCGCCTTTGGATTTGACCAAATCTCAGACGGAGACCTTTGCAAAATTCCCCAAAATCCCCTAA
>NZ_KV815390.1:0-1038 GCF_001814225.1 Neisseria sp. HMSC070F02
GTTCCATTTTAAAACAATTAGTAAAATCGAGTTTGTCCTAGTTATCTAGGACAGCCCCTTGTTTTTTGTTCGGCGGCTTGCGTGGTCGGGTAAAATGAAAGTTTTGAGCGGTTGGTCGGGCAGGAAGATGTGGCGGGTTTTGAGTGCTTTGCCGATAGGCGTGGTGTTTTTTGATTTGATCTACGGTTTTGCGTTGAATGTGTTGCAGGGTTTGGATTTGCAGCGTGCCGTGCCGGATTCGGAAAGCGTGTTGGCGGTTACGCCCGATATTGCATTCAACAGTTTGCAGATTGTCGCCAACGGCGGTATGGCGGCGGTGGTCTGTTTCGGGTTGGCGGTTGTGTTTTTGCTCAACCGTTCGGTGCGGCGGCGGCAGGTGTTGGAAATCGGGGTGTTCCGGATGTTGGGGCTGGTGGCGGTATTGGCGTTCAGCGCGCCGTCGGTGTGGGAGTGGGCGAACGCGCTGCCGCTGCTGCTGAAGGGCGCGGACGTGGTCAATACGGGGAATGCGCGTTATGTGCTGACGGCTTTGTGTATGCCCTTTCCGGCGGTGTCGTGCGTCATCGGGCTGGTGGGGCGGTTCAGGCTTCAGACGGCATCGGGCAGGGCGGCAAAGTCAGGGGGTGCGGGCAAGGCGGACGGATAGGACGCATTTTTCAGCGGGTGCGTCGAGAAGCAGCCGATGTGTTTGGCAGCCGCAGCTTGGGGGGGTGTAGTGCTAATGGCGGTTTCTTTGCTTTTATAGTGGATTAACAAAAACCAGTACGGTATTGCCTCGCCTTAGCTCAAAGAGAACGATTCTCTAAGGTGCTGAAGCACCAAGTGAGTCGGTTCCGTACCATCTGTACTGTCTGCGGCTTCGTCGCCTTGTCCTGATTTAAATTTAATCCACTATATAAGATAAATGGGCAAAAATCGGTTTATTATCGTTTTTGCCGCATTTGGATTTGTTCTACCGTAAAACGTGTTTGACGAACGGGATTCTTATTAAAAAACATCTGATTTCTAGGGCGTGTCCTCAATTTAACTTAGCATGAA
>NZ_KV815391.1:0-217 GCF_001814225.1 Neisseria sp. HMSC070F02
TACGATAACAATCCGTATAAACAATGCTGTCAGGTTTCACTTGTTCACGGATAATAGGAAATAAAGTAGCGGTTTGAGTATTCGGTACTGTAACCGTATAAACCTTACCATTTCGCTTCAAAAGACCGAATACGGCGACTTTACCGGCAGCACCGCGACCGCGTTTGCCTTTGCGTTGTCCGCCAAAATAACTTTCATCTGCTTCTACTTCGCCATC
>NZ_KV815392.1:0-3754 GCF_001814225.1 Neisseria sp. HMSC070F02
ACGCCGTACTGGTTTTTGTTAATCCACTATAAAATGGTTTCTTTAGATTTTACGTCCTAGATTCCCGACTGCGCGGGAATGACGATTCGGGCACTCCTGACAGGGTGAATTCACAGGATAGCGATTCGTAGCAACTGCATCCCCCCCCCCAACTCCCCAAACAACGCCGCGCGCCCCGGGCATTTGCCGTTTCCCTGCAAAATCTGCGATACAATGCAGTCTGAACATTTATCCGAATCCCAAATCCGATGGATACCGCACAAAAACAACGCTGGGCAATAACCCTATCCTATGATGGCAGCCGCTTTTACGGCTGGCAGAAACAGGCTGACGGCGTACCGACCGTTCAGGCGGCATTGGAAACCGCGCTCGCCCAAATAGCAGGGGAAGCGGTTTCCACCACCGTTGCCGGCAGGACCGACACCGGCGTGCATGCCACCGCCCAAGTCGTCCACTTCGACACAACTGCCGCCCGTCCCCAACAGGCATGGGTGCGCGGCGTAAATGCCCACCTGCCCGAAGGCATTGCCGTTTTGCACGCCCGACAGGTCGCCCCCGAATTTCACGCCCGCTTCGACGCATACGGACGGCACTACCGCTACCTGCTCGAATCCGCCCCCGTCCGTTCCCCCCTGCTCAAAAACAGGGCAGGCTGGACACACCTCAAACTCGACATCGAACCGATGCGTCGGGCTGCCGCCTATTTGATCGGCGAACAAGACTTCTCCAGCTTCCGCGCCGCCGAATGCCAAGCAAAATCCCCCGTCAAAACCATCTACCGCGCCGACCTTACCCAAAGCTCAGGACTCGTCCGCCTCGATTTGCACGGCAACGCCTTTTTGCACCATATGGTACGCAACATCATGGGCGCGCTCGTCTATGTCGGCAGCGGCAGACTCAGCGTCGAAGGCTTCGCCGCACTGATTCAAGAACGCAGCCGCCTCAAAGCCCCGCCGACCTTCATGCCCGACGGGCTTTACCTGACCGGCGTCGACTATCCCGAGGCATACGGCATCATCCGCCCCCAAATCCCCGAATGGCTTTAAAACATTCTTGTCGCGGAGATTTTGAAATCGGACAAACTGTCAGGCAATCTTTTTCCATGTTGACACTACCTCATCAAGGTACTAACATTGTTATTACATAAACAGGTAAATATGGTACGTATATGATTCTCAACATACGCAAAATGGGAAACTCGCAAGGCGTGATTCTGCCCAAATCATTATTGGGTCAAATAGGGGCAGTAGACAGCTTGGCTGTTACAGTTGAAAAGGGCAATATCATTTTAAGCTGTCCTACCGTTCGCAGGGGATGGGCAGAAGCTGCCGCAATGCTTGTCGAAACCGAGCAGGAGCATTTTTTTTCCGAAATTGAAAACGAAGCGGATAAAGAATGGATATGGTAGTACGCGGCGGAATCTATCTGGTCTCCTTAGACCCGACCGTAGGAAGCGAAATCAAAAAGACACGTCCTTGTGTCGTAGTATCTCCTCCTGAAATACACAACTATCTCAAGACTGTGCTGATCGTTCCTATGACGAGCGGAAGCCGTCCTGCCCCGTTCCGCGTCAATGTCCGCTTTCAGGATAAAGACGGTTTGCTTTTGCCCGAACAGATTAGGGCTGTGGATAAAGCCAGATTGGTCAAGCATCTTGGAAATTTAGACAACAGTACGGCTGAAAAACTGTTTGCAGTATTGCAGGAGATGTTTGCCTGATTGAATAGTCTGAATTGATTGTGTTCATTATAGTGGATTAACTTTAAACCAGTACGGTGTTGCCTCGCCTTAGCTCAAAGAGAACGATTCTCTAAGGTGCTGAAGCACCAAGTGAGTCGGTTCCGTACCATCTGTACTGTCTGCGGCTTCGTCGCCTTGTCCTGATTTTTGTTAATCCGCTATAATGACCGTCGGGCATCTGCAGCCGTCATTCCCGCGCAGGCGGGAATCTAGACCTTAAGGCAGCGGCAATATTCAAAGATTATCTGAAAGTCCGAGATTCTAGATTCCCGCCTGAGCGGGAATGACGAAAAGTGGCGGGAATGACGGTTAGCGTTGCCTCGCCTTAGCTCAAAGAGAACGATTCTCTAAGGTGCTGAAGCACCAAGTGAGTCGGTTCCGTACCATCTGTACTGTCTGCGGCTTCGTCGCCTTGTCCTGATTTAAATTTAATCCACTATCTCCTGCCGCAGGGGCGGGTTTTGCATCCGCCCGTTCCGAAAGAAACCACGTGCGCGTTTTTTGCCGTCTTTATAACCCTCGGTTTGCAATGCCCTCCAATACCCTCCCGAGTAAGTGTTGTAAAAATGCAAATCTTAAAAAATTTAAATAACCATATGTTATAAAACAAAAAATACCCACAATATCTCTATCCGCCCTTCAAAATACACATCGAATTCCACACAAAAACAGGCAGAAGTTTGTTTTTTCAGACAGGAACATCTATAGTTTCAGACATGGAATCGCCGAAAACGTCGGCGGTAAATGCAAAGCTAAGCGGCTTGGAAAGCCCGGCCTGCTTAAATTTCTTAACCAAAAAAGGAATACAGCAATGAAAAAATCCCTGATTGCCCTGACTTTGGCAGCCCTTCCTGTTGCAGCAATGGCTGACGTTACCCTGTACGGCACCATCAAAGCCGGCGTAGAAACTTCCCGCTCCCTAGATTACCAGGACGGTCAAGTTTATAGCGTTGAAACCGGTACCGGCATCGTTGATTTGGGTTCGAAAATCGGCTTCAAAGGCCAAGAAGACCTCGGTAACGGCCTGAAAGCCATTTGGCAGGTTGAGCAAAAAGCATCTATCGCCGGTACTGACTCCGGTTGGGGCAACCGCCAATCCTTCATCGGCTTGAAAGGCGGCTTCGGTAAATTGCGCGTCGGCCGTTTGAACAGCGTCCTGAAAGACACCGGCGACATCAATCCTTGGGATAGCAAAAGCGACTATTTGGGTGTAAACAAAATTGCCGAACCCGAAGCACGCCTCATTTCCGTACGCTACGATTCTCCCGAATTTGCCGGCCTCAGCGGCAGCGTACAATACGCGCTTAACGACAATGCAGGCAAATATAACAGCGAATCTTACCACGCCGGCTTCAACTACAAAAACGGCGGCTTCTTCGTGCAATATGGCGGTGCCTATAAAAGACATGTGCGGGTGGATGAGAACGTGAATATTGAGAAATACCAGATTCACCGTTTGGTCAGCGGTTACGACAATGATGCCCTGCACGCTTCCGTAGCCGTACAGCAACAAGATGCCAAATTGGTTGAAGACAATTATTCGCACAACTCTCAAACCGAAGTTGCCGCTACCTTGGCATACCGCTTCGGCAACGTAACGCCCCGCGTTTCTTACGCCCACGGCTTCAAAGGCTCGTTTGATGATGCAGACTTAAGCAACGATTACGACCAAGTGGTTGTCGGTGCGGAATACGACTTCTCCAAACGCACTTCTGCCTTGGTTTCTGCCGGTTGGTTGCAAGAAGGTAAAGGCGAAAACAAATTCGTATCGACTGCCGGCGGTGTCGGTCTGCGCCACAAATTCTAATCTGCAAAGATTGGTATCAACAAAAAGCCTGTCGCCAGACAGGCTTTTTTCTGTTTGGCTTTTTTCTGTTTGGCTTTTTTCTGTTTCGCTGTTTTCTGTTTGGCTGTTTTCTGTTTTTAGTCTTTTTTATTCAATGTCAAAATATGCCGTCATTCCCGCGCAGGCGGGAATCTAGTGCGTTGAGTTTCAGCTATTTAGAATAAATTT
>NZ_KV815393.1:0-13140 GCF_001814225.1 Neisseria sp. HMSC070F02
TTACCCGAAACTTAAAACAAGCGAAACCGAACGAGCCGGATTCCCGCTTGCGCGGGAATGACGGGATTAAGTTTTCAAAATTCATCAGAAATTACTGATTTAATAGCATAAATTTTTTAGATTATAGTGGATTAACAAAAATCAGGACAAGGCGACCGAAGCCGCAGACAGTACAGATAGTACGGAACCGATTCACTTGGTGCTTAGCACCTTTAGAGAATCGTTCTCTTCGAGCTAGGGCGAGGCAACGCCGTACTGGTTTTTGTTAATCCACTATAAGTCATTCCGGCGGCAATTTTTGTTGCTTTAACGGGATAGGCGGTTGGCGGTTGCGATAAAGGCGGCGACTTTGGCTGGGTCTTTTTTGCCTTTAGACGCTTCCACGCCGCCGGATACATCGACCGCTTCCGCTCCGGTGATGCGGACGGCTTCGCCGACGTTTTCAGGGGTCAGCCCGCCGGCAAGTACCCACGGTTTGCCCGAATATTCCGCCAGCAGCGTCCAGTCGAAGCGGTGTCCGGTGCCGCCGTATTCCGAAGGGTGGTAGGCATCGAACAGCAGTGCCTGAGCGTCGGGGAAGCGGTCGGCGGCGTTTCGGATGTCTGATGCCGTCTGAACACGAATGGCCTTGATATAGGGGCGGTGGAACTGGCGGCAGAATGCGTCGTCTTCGTCGCCGTGGAATTGGATGATGTGTATCGGTACTTCGGCAAGGATACGGCGGATGTTTTGCGCGCTTTCGTTGACGAAAAGGGCGACAACGCTGACAAACGGCGGCAGTGCGGCGGTGATTTTTTTTGCGCGGGCAATATCGACGGCCCGGCTGCTGCCTTGGAAAAAGACCAGCCCGACGGCATCCGCACCTGCCGCTGCGGCGGCCGCTGCGTCTTCCAGTGTGGTGATGCCGCAGATTTTGGTGCGGATTTTCCTCATTCGGTATTCCTTTATTTGGGAAACGATGCGTTTGTGCCGTTTCAGACGGCATTCCCGATCAGTCGATTTTGATGTATTCGACAGAAAGGATTTCAATTTCCTCACGCCCTTCCGGCGTGTTCAAAACCACTTCGTCGCCTTCGCGCGCTTTAATCAGGCAACGCGCCAACGGCGAAATCCAAGAAATTTTGTTTTGCGCGGTATCGATTTCATCGATGCCGACAATTTTGACGGTTTGCTCGCGCCCGTCGCCGCGCAACAGGCCGACGGTCGCGCTGAAAAACACTTGGTCGGTCGCTTCGCGCAATTCGGGATCGATGACGACGGCAGCCTCCAAACGCTTGGTCAGGAAACGGATGCGGCGGTCGATTTCGCGCATACGGCGTTTGCCGTAAAGATAGTCGCCGTTTTCGCTGCGGTCGCCGTTGCCTGCCGCCCAATTGACGATTTGGACGATTTCGGGGCGTTCTTTGTTGACCAGCCGGTAAAGTTCGTTTTTCAATGCCTGCCAGCCGGCGGGTGTAATGTAGTTTTTGGTTTCGGTACTCATATTGCGTGCGGATGAAATGGGAAATGTGATGCCGATATGGGAAATGCCGTCTGAAAACCCGGCGTTCGGATTTCAGACGGCATCGCGGTTTGGGAAGCCTTATTCTTCGTCGCCCGCATCGCTGATGCTGATGCTGTGTTCCATCCTACTCGGGTGGATTTTCAGGCCGCCGCAGCCGGATTTCTCGGCAGACAGGCGGTCGAGGTAGGCATCATCGATGTCGCCTGTCTGATAAATGCCGTTGAAACAGGACGAATCGAAGGATTCGATTTTCGGATTGAGTGCTTTGACGACGGCTTCCAAATCGCCCAAGTCTTGAAATACGATGCCGTCCGCGCCGATTTCGGCGGCGATTTCCGCCGCGCTGCGCCCGTTGGCAATCAACTCTTCGCGCGTGGGCATATCAATGCCGTACACATTGGGATAGCGCACTTCGGGCGCGGCGGAGGCGATATAGACTTTGCGCGCGCCCGCCGCGCGTACCATTTCGACGATTTCGCGGCTGGTCGTCCCGCGCACGATGGAGTCGTCCACCAGCAACACGCTTTTGCCTGCAAATTCGGTTTCCATCGGGCTGAGTTTTTGGCGCACGGATTTTTTGCGCGTCGCCTGTCCGGGCATAATAAAGGTGCGGCCGATATAGCGGTTTTTAATCAAACCCTCGCGGTAGGGTTTGTCGAGATGGACGGCAAGCTCCATCGCGCTGGGGCGGCTGGTGTCGGGGATGGGCATCACAACGTCGATGCCGTCCACGGGCAGCTCGCGTTTGATTTTTTCTGCCAGCGACACGCCCATATCCAAGCGCGATTGGTAAACGGATACGCCGTCAATCACAGAGTCGGGGCGGGCAAAATAAACATATTCAAAAAGGCAGGGGCTGAGTTTGGCACGGTCGCTGCATTGGCGGGCAATCATTGTGCCGTCAAAGCCGACAAATACCGCTTCGCCCGGCCGGATGTCGCGTTCCAAATCGTAGGTAAGCGCGTTGAAGGCGACGGATTCGGAGGCGACGGCATAGGATTTTCTGCCTTCGCTGTCGGTTTGCGAACCCAATACCAGCGGGCGGATGCCGTAAGGGTCGCGGAAGGCGAGCATACCGTAGCCCGCAATCATGGCAATCACACCGTATGCGCCGCGCACCAGGCGGTGGACTTGGGCAACGGCGTTGAAAATATTGTCGGCATTGAGCCGGTGCGGGTCGGCGTTTTTAGAGACTTCGCGGCGTAATTCGTGCGCGAATACGTTGAGCAAGACTTCGGAATCGGAGCTGGTGTTGACGTGGCGCAGGTGTTTGTTACACACGTTTTCATACAGTTCGGCAGTGTTGGTGAGGTTGCCGTTGTGCGCCAAAACGATGCCGAACGGCGAGCTGACGTAGAAAGGCTGCGCCTCCGCGCTGCTGCCTGCGTTGCCCGCAGTAGGATAACGGACGTGGGCGATGCCGGCGTTGCCGGTCAAATCGCGCATATTGCGTGTGCGGAACACTTCGCGCACCATGCCTTTGCCTTTGTGCATATGGAAGGTACCGCCTTCCGCCGTTGCAATGCCCGCCGCATCCTGCCCCCTGTGCTGCAACATCTGCAAGCCGTCGTACAGAAGCTGGTTCACGGGTTCATGACTGACCAAACCTAATACGCCGCACATATCGTCTTCTCCGATTCGAGGTTTAAGGGTAAAACGGAATTATAAAGTAAACGGTGGTTTTTTGCCTGAATTGTTGACAATATTTGAGCGAAGGACAGATAGGTGGGTTTATGGAGGATAAGATTTAATCTGTGATATGGCTGAGGAAAGGAAAAAACATTTCAGACGGCATAAAAGAGAATGCCGTCTGAAATATCCGTATGGCAATCAATCGTCTTCCGGAGTTTCCGCCGTGCCGCCGCTATGGTTCAACACGGCTTCGGAAAGCGATACGAAAAACGGCAGTGTGTAAGATTGCCGCCATTCTTCGGTATCGGGCAGGTCGGTTTTTGAAGCGAGCATGACCAGCAGGGTAATAATCAAAATGCCTTTCAATGCACCGAATACGCCGCCCAAAATGCGGTTGGCAAAGCCCAAACCGACCGCCGAAACTGCCCCGGTCAGCAGCGAGCGGAGTATTTTCTGGATCAGACAGGCAATGACGAATAGGGAAATGAACGACAGAGCCAATGCAAACAGGCGGGGTTGGAACGATGCAAAGGCGATGTCGGCGAAGGGTGCGGCAAAGAGTTTGGCGAAAAAAAAGGCAACCACCCATGCCGCCATTGAGCCAGCCTCCGCAATCACGCCGCGCATCGCGGATAGCACGATGCAGGCGGCGATGATGGCGGAGACGAGGAGGTCGGCAACGGGGAGGTTATTCATTCGTTACCTGACCGGCGATACCGTGTACGCGCAATTTGTTCAAATCGCGTTCGGCATCCCTTGCGTTTTTATAGTTGCTTGATTTGACGCGGTAAACTTTGCCGTTGTCGGTCATAATTTCGGTGATGGTCGAATCGATACCCGCCGCCTTCATTTTGCGCTGGAGGCTTAAGGCGCGTTCTTTTTCGGCATAACCTGCCTGAATGGCGGCTTTTTTACCGGATTTTTCCTTCTCGGCGGTTTTGGTCTTGTCCGCTTTGTCGGTTTTTTGTGCCGTTTCGTGTTTTTTGCCGTCCGAACGGTCTTTTTCGGCTGTTTTTTTGCTTTCAGCCTTGTCGGCTTTTTTCGCTTCTTTTACCGCGCTGTCGGATTTTGCCGTATCCGGTTTGGTTTTTTCGGCGGCAGTTTTCGGTTTGTCGGCAACTTTTTCGGCGGTTTTGGTTTCTTTGGCTTTGGGCTTGGCTTTGGCAGTGCGTTCCGCTTTTTGCGGTTTTGTTTCGGCAGTGCGTTTCTGTTTTTCAACCGCTACCGTATCCGTACTGTCGGCAGTTGCCGGCACTTTTTCGGCAGCGCGTTGTTTTGCCTGCTTCGGTGCGGTTTTGGCGGTTTCTGCCTGTTGCAGTTTCTCGGATGCTTCCAAACCTTTGATGTTGCTGTCTTCGAGGCGGTCGTTAATCAGCACCAGCGGCGCGCCTACGTTTTCAGGCTCGCTGATTTCGCTGTCGGCGGCAGAAGGCTTGTCTTCGCCTGCCAAGTCCTGCGGTTTGTCGGCGGCGGATTTCAAGGCAGGGGTTTGTGCCGCACCTGCCGCTTTGTTTTCTACGCCGCTTGTTTCGCCGGCAGTCTGTTCGGCAGGGCCGGAACTGAGGGCGGCTGCCAGCAGGATGCAGGAGGCGGCAACCAGGCAACTTGCCGTTACGAGGCGGCGGCGGTTGCGCCGTTTGAGTTGTTCGTAACCGCTCAGGACTTCGTTTTGTTTGTTTTCGGACATAGAAGTTTCCTTTTAAAGTACCGACATGACATCGGCAACGGTATGAAATGAGCCGAAAACGACGATTCTGTCGTTCTCGCCCGCTTTTGAGGCTGCCGCCCGGTAAGCTTCGCGGACGGCGGCGAATGTCTGTATGTTTTCGATGCTGTGTTCGTGCAGTTTGTTTTGCAGGCTCTCGAGCGTCATGCCGCGCGGTACGTCCAACGGTGCGATATACCACTCGTCAAACTGGTCTTTAACGATTTCCAACACGCCGTCTATGTCTTTGTCGGACAGCATACTGAATACGGCGGTGCGTTTTTGCGCAAACGCCAAATTAATCAGGCTGCGGCGCAGGGCGCGGGCAGCGTGGGGATTGTGTCCGACGTCCAAAACGGTCAGCGGCCGGCCGGGCAGGACTTGGAAGCGTCCGGGATTTTCAACCAGCAGCAATCCGCGTTTGATTGCACCGATGTCCACCGGCAATTTGTCGTTCAAACATTCCAACACGGTCAGCGCGCAGGCGGCGTTGGAAAGTTGGTATGCGCCGCGCAATGCGGGGAAGGGCAGGGAATTACGGTTGCGAGCGGGGCTGTCTGAATGCTGCGGTCGGAAGCGGTAGTTCCATTGGATGTTTTCCAGCGCGTGAAACTCGAAATCGCGCTGCACCATCAGCAGTTTCGCGCCTATGGCTTCGGCGTGTGAAAGCAACGATGCGGGCGCGGGATTTTGACCGCAGATGGCGGGTTTGCCGCTGCGGAACACGCCTGCTTTTTCAAAGCCGACCTGCTCGACCGTATCGCCCAAAAATGCCTGATGGTCCAAATCCACGCTGGTAACCACCGCGCAATCGCCGTCAAACGCGTTGACCGCGTCCAAGCGTCCGCCCAAGCCGACTTCCAATATCATCACGTCAACCTGTTCGCGCATGAAGATGTCGACCGCCGCCAACGTATTGAATTCAAAATAAGTCAGTGATATTTCGCCGCGCGCGGCTTCGATGCGCTCGAAAGAGGCAATAATCGTATCGTCCGAAACGGGTTCGGCGTTGATGGCGATGCGTTCGTTGTAACGCAATAAATGCGGGCTGGTCAGTGTGCCGGTTTTGTAGCCCGCCTGTTTGTAAATCTGTGTCAGGTAGGCGCAGACCGAACCTTTGCCGTTTGTTCCCGCGACAACGACGACGGGGCATTGCGGCGTGAGCTTCATCCGTTTTTTCACTTCGCTTACGCGTTCCAAGCCCATATCGATCAAGCCGCCGCTGTGGGCGGTTTCCAAATGCGAGAGCCAGTCTTGCAGTGTTTTCATTGAGTGTTCCGTGTTCAAATGCCGTCTGAAATCAGCTTGGTGTATCGGTTTCGGCGGTTTTTTTCGGCTGCCGCCAAAGCACCCAGACTTTCAGCCGCCGGTAGGATTCCGGGTCCGTCATGTCGGGTATGATGCATTGGCGGACGGTTTTGCCGCCGGTGTCCCATTGTAAGAATAAGGCATAAGGCGTAACCATACTGCTGCCCGACAGTGCCGCCGCCTTTGCCGTTTTTTCTTTGCCGGATACGATTTCCGCCTGTCCGTCGCGGTCTATGGTAATGGCGGTTATGGCATGGCGGTGTTTCAGATTCGTTATCCTGAGCGAGTATGCGTAACTTGCCGCCAAAGCCGCCAAACCGAACCACATCATCCGGCCGTAAAACCAGGTCAGGCAGACGGCAAGGGAAGCCGAGTGGAGCGATACGGTCAGGATGTTCAGGATGCGGGACGGCCTCAATGCCGTCTGAAAGGCGCGCACAGCCTTACATCATGTTGTCGAACACGGGGGTAATGTTCAATTCCGCTTCTTCCATGTCCAACACCATATCGTGGATTTCGATGTCGAAAAATTCCCAAAACGCCTTCAGCCCCATATCTTGCGGCCATTTATCCTTATTGATGTCCCAACCTGCCAGCTCCGCCTCGAAAATCTGGCGGTAGCGTTCGTCGAAGTAGGAAACGACGGCTTCCGGTTCGTCGAACTGCGGAACGAGGAAGACGGAACAGTTGGCACGAAGCTGTTCTATGGTCAGGTCGGGCATATTTTCGTCGGTGCTTTTGAGCCATTCCAAAAAGCGGACGGTCGGCTTGAGGACGACGGCGGTGCGGTCAACAAAATACATGGTTTTCTTTCTCAATCATCTTGCGGTGTCGGGATATGCTGTCTGAACGTTCGGTTTTCAGACGGCATAGCATCAATGGGTCATGACCTGTTGCAGGAACTGCTTGGCGCGTTCGTGTTTCGGGTTGGTGAAAAACGCTTCGGGCGTTTCGTCTTCGAGGATTTGCCCTTTATCGACGAAAATCACGCGGTCGGCAACTTCGCGGGCAAACCCCATTTCGTGGGTTACGCACATCATCGTCATGCCGCTTTCTGCCAAGTCTTTCATCACTTTCAACACTTCGCCGACCATTTCGGGGTCGAGTGCGGAGGTCGGTTCGTCAAACAACATTACGCGCGGTTCCATCGCCAAACCGCGTGCAATCGCCACGCGTTGCTGCTGGCCGCCGGAAAGTTGGGAAGGGAAGGCGTCTTTTTTGTGTGCCAGTCCGACGCGTTCCAAAAGCTCCATTGCCTTTTTCTCCGCCTGTTCCGCATTTTGCCCCTTAACCTTCATCGGTGCGAGGGTAATGTTTTCCAACACGGTCAGGTGCGGGTAGAGGTTGAAACTTTGAAACACAAAGCCGACTTCTTCGCGGATTTTGTTCAAATCGGTTTTTGGGTCGGCAACGTTGATGCCGTCCACCCAAATCTCGCCGCTTTCGATGCTTTCAAGCTGGTTGACGGTGCGGATGAGTGTGGATTTGCCGCTGCCCGAAGGTCCGCAGACGACGACCACTTCGCCTTTTTTGATTTCCAAGTTTACGCCGTTGATGACGTGCAGGTCTTTGAAATGTTTGTGTACGTTTTTGAATTTGATCATGTCTTTTCTTTCAGACGGCATTTGCCGTTGCAGGTTGTCGTTACGGGAGCTCCATATGATGAAGCGTGTAGCGTCTGCCGTCAAAAAAACGGTCGTTCGGATTGGTCAGGCAGGCTGCAAGCGGCAGTATCAGGGGTAAAAGCAGGTATTTCTTCATCGGCTTACTCCCTTTTCAGACGGCCTTGCCCGCCAGATAATTGCTCAACGCTACGTATTTTTCCGGCGCGATATGTTCGGCGCGGTCTTGCGGATTGATGCCGACTGCCTGCAAATCATCGTCGCCTGCAAGCTTTTTCAGATTGTTGCGTATGGTTTTGCGGCGTTGGTGGAAGGCGAGTTTCACGAGTTTGGCGAAATACTCGAAATCGTCCGCCCTGCCGATGCGGTGTTTCACCGGAATCATGCGGACGACGGCGGAATCGACTTTCGGCGCGGGGTCGAACGATTCGGGCGGCACGTCAATCAGCATTTCCATATCGAAGAAATATTGCAACATCACGCCCAAGCGGCCGTAGTCGTTGCTTTTCGGCGCGGCAACCATACGCTCGACCACTTCTTTTTGCAGCATAAAGTGCATATCGACGACATCGTCCGCCACCTCCGCCAGCTTGAACAAAAGCGGCGTGGAAATGTTGTACGGCAGGTTGCCGACGATTTTCTTTTTGCCTGCGATGCCGTTGAAATCAAACTGCAACACGTCGCCTTCATGAATGACGAGTTTGTCCGCAAACGGCAGCGTTTTCAGACGGCATACGATGTCGCGGTCGATTTCGACAACGTGCAGGCGGTTCAGCTTTTTCGCCAAAGGTTCGGTAATCGCCGCCAAACCCGGACCGATTTCAATCACGACATCATCCGCCTGCGGGCGCACGGCGTTGACAATATCGCTGATGATCCGCGTGTCCTGCAAAAAATTCTGCCCGAAACGCTTGCGGGCTTTGTGTTCTTTCATCGTGTTTCCTTTTCGGTTGAACCCCCGCCACTTGGACATCTGTCCTTCGGGGCGGTAGAATCAGACTCTATTTGGGAGGGGCGTAACCCCTTCCAAATCAGGATGGCACATAGGGCGGTGCTTTAAGTGTCGTCCTGTGTGTTGAAACATAAATGTGTTTACAGTATCCGTTTGATGTCGGCATTGTAACCGAAAACGGCAGGGCGTGATAATGCTGTTTGAAGGCTTGCCGTGTTTGGCGGTTTGGTGCAAAAACCGGCTGTCTGCCGTTTTGCCTGTTGGAGGATTGAACGTGTCTGAAAATCTGCTTGAAATCGAAACCCATCCCTTCGATTCCGTGTTGCCGCCGAAGGCTGCGGTCATGATGATGGGGACGTTTCCGCCCAAGGAAGACAAACGCGCGATGCAGTTTCATTATCCGAATTTCCAAAACGATATGTGGCGCGTTTACGGGCTGGTGTTTTTTAATGATGCGGCGCATTTCCAAAGGTTGTCTGAAAAAGCGTTTGATGCCGAGAAAATCAAGGCGTTTTTGCACGAACGGGGGATTGCGTCCTGCCCGACCGTGTTGAAAGCGGTACGTCAGCACGGCAATGCGTCCGACAAGTTTTTAAAGGTAGTTGAAACCGTTGATTTGGCGGCGGTGTTGGCGCAGATGCCCGAGTGCCGCCATATTTGTACGACAGGCGGCAAGGCGACGGAAATCCTGCTCGATATTCAGGGTGGCGGCATCAAAATGCCGAAAACGGGCGAAACCGTGCCGTTTCCGTTTGCCGGACGGGATTTGACGCTGACGCGCCTGCCTTCGACTTCGCGTGCCTATCCTTTGAGTTTGGCGAAAAAAGCGGCGGCGTATCGGGCGTTTTTTGAAATGGCGGGCTTGTGTGAAAAGCAGTTATAATTGCCGACAATTTCCCGTTCGGACGGCATGTTTGAAAAATATAGTGGATTAACAAAAATCAGGACAAGGCGGCGAAGCCGCAGACAGTACAAATAGTACGGCAAGGCGGGGCAACGCCGTACCGGTTTTTGTTAATCCACTATAAATTGCCGTCTGAAAATTTGAAGCACAAGGACGAAATCTGATGAAGAATTACCACGCACCCGACGAGAAGGGCGTTTTCGGCGAACACGGTGGGCTTTATGTTTCCGAGACCCTGATTCCCGCCTTGCAAGAGCTGGCGGATGCCTATAAGGCAGCGAAAAACGACCCGTCGTTTTGGGAAGAATTCCACCGCGATTTGAAACACTACGTCGGCAGGCCCAGCCCCGTTTACCATGCCGCGCGATTGTCCGAGCATTTGGGTGGCGCGCAAATTTGGTTGAAGCGCGAAGACTTGAACCACACCGGCGCGCACAAAGTCAACAACACCATCGGTCAGGCACTGTTGGCAAAACGTATGGGTAAAAAACGCGTCATCGCCGAAACCGGCGCGGGTCAGCACGGCGTGGCGAGTGCCACTGTTGCCGCCCGCTTCGGCATGACTTGCGACGTGTACATGGGTGCGGACGACATCCAACGCCAAATGCCCAACGTGTTCCGTATGAAATTATTGGGCGCGAATGTCGTCGGCGTTGACAGCGGCAGCCGTACTTTGAAAGACGCGATGAACGAAGCCATGCGCGAATGGGTCGCCCGCGTGGATGACACATTCTACATCATCGGTACCGCCGCCGGTCCCGCGCCGTATCCCGAAATGGTGCGCGACTTTCAATGCGTGATCGGCAATGAAGCCAAAGAACAAATGTTGGAAGCCATCGGCAGACAGCCCGACGTTGCCGTTGCCTGCGTGGGCGGCGGATCGAACGCCATCGGTTTGTTCCACCCGTATATCGGCGAAGAAAACGTGCGCCTCGTCGGCGTGGAGGCTGGCGGTTTGGGCGTGAACACCCCCGATCACGCCGCGCCGATTACTTCGGGCGCACCGATTGGCGTATTGCACGGTTTCCGCAGCTATCTGATGCAGGACGAAAACGGTCAGGTTTTGGGTACGCACTCTGTTTCCGCAGGCTTGGATTACCCCGGCATCGGCCCGGAACACAGCCATCTGCACGACATCAAGCGCGTCGAATACACCGCCGCCAAAGACGAAGAAGCACTCGAAGCCTTTGATTTGTTGTGCAAATATGAGGGCATCATCCCCGCGCTCGAATCCAGCCACGCCGTTGCTTGGGCGGTGAAAAATGCGCCGAAAATGGGTAAAGACCAAGTGATTCTGGTCAACCTCTCAGGTCGTGGCGACAAAGACATCAATACCGTCGCGAAGCTCAAAGGGATTAAACTGTAACCTCGTCCGTCTGATATAGTGGATTAACAAAAACCAGTACGGCGTTGCCTCGCCTTACCGTACTATTTGTACTGTCTGCGGCTTCGTCGCCTTGTCCTGATTTAAATTTAATCCACTATAATACTGCCGTCTGAAGCCTGAGTTCAGACGGCATTTTATTTTGCTATGAATTTAGTATTTTAGAAACGAATCTGTATTTTAATTTGTCCGGATTTTTGTTTTTCCAATTGTTTGCCTTTTGTAATACTGCCATTTACGTTTAATGTAACATTACGGTACAGTAACGCGGCACCTGCTGAATATTGCTGTTGATTATCTGCTTTATAGGCGAAGGAATTACCGCCCACATTCACGCCGCCTTTGCCATAATTGGCAAAGTAAGCTGCAGATAACAAGGGTTTTACGGTAAGGTTGCCGACTTTAAACCGATAAGCAAAATCCAGTCCGGCCGTCAGTGTTTTCACTGACATAGAACTTACTTTAACACTGTCGTTACCCAACTTGTAATCTGCAGATGACAGGCGGCTGTAACGGATTCCCGCACTGGGGACAATCTCGAATTGATTGATTTTCAGCGTATTGCCCAAAGTAAGGCCGGTTTGGATGCTTGTTCGGTTAAAGTTTGCTTTTTGCTGCGTTTGTAACCGGCTTCTCAAGCTGCCTGCACCAATATCGCCGGCCACATACCAAGCATCATTTAAATAATACTTACCATAAAGGTTGGCTTGCACAAAAGTATTTTTGCCGCTCGCCTGATCAAAAGTATGCTGACTGTCAGAGTAAGTCAATACGCCGCCTATCTGCATATTTTCGGACAAGCTGCGGTCAATGCCGATTTGTGTTTGCGTGCGTTTCGAACTAAACCGGCGATATTGTGCGGAAGCATAATCACGGCCATAACCGATGTTCGACATCCAAACGCTGTTTTTTTCGGCATCAGCACGTGATTTTTGTGCAATGTGCCGTGTTAATGAAGCACCTGTATCCAACAAGATAGATTGCGTGCTTGCCATTGCGTCAGATAAAGCCGAGTTGGTATTGGTGCTGACTGCATCAGCTTGCGCGGCGGCTTGGGCTTGCGGCTGAGTGGCGGCTTGGGCTCGCGGCTGCGCGGCTCTTGGTTGCAAACTCACTGTCTCAACTTTTTCATGAAGTTCCGTATTGTCTTGAGGCTGTTTGTCTGATGTGTCAACCGATTCGGATACATCTTCATCTTCCAACGCATCAAAGGGGATTTCTGCATAGTCATTTTCATACCAGTCCGGATTATGCAAGGCCCTGGGTGCTGCGTAAGCTGACGAATCAAATGATGGCGAGGGCGGTGCCGGCAGAGTAGATCTGCGTCCGCGACGTTTCGGACGATTTTGGGAAGCTGCCATATAATCCTGAGGTGCGGCACGGCGTTTTCGGCGTTGCGGCTGGGATTGGGCTGCTTGACGGTGCTCTTCTTCCTCAGCTTTTCGTTTCGCCGATTCTGCCGCTTCTCGATCTGTTTCGGCTTTTTGTTTTGCCGACAACTCTGCTGCTTGGCGTTCCGCTTCTTGACGACGTGCAAGTTCGGCGGTCTGGCGAGCTTCTTGCTGGCGTTTTGCTGCTTCGGCTGCTGCCCTTTGCTTGGCAAGTTCGGCGGTTTTGCGTTCGGTTTCCGCTTTTTGTTTGACGGCTAACTCTGCAGCTTTTCGTGCTTCTTCCTGTTGACGCGCAAGGGCTTTTTGTTGGCGTGCCGCCAATGCTTGGGCTTCAGCTGCGGCTTTTTGGTTTGCCGACAATTCTGCCGCTTTGCGTTCTGCTTCCTGGCGATGTGCAAGTTCGGCAGCTTGGCGTTTTGCCTCTTCGGCTTCTGCTTTTCGGCGCGCAGCCAATGCTTGAGCCTCACGTTCGGCTTCTGCCCTTTGTTTTGCCAACAACTCTGCCGCTTTGCGTTCTTCCTGCTGTCGGCGCGCAAGTTCTGCTTGGGCTTGGGCAATTTCCACATTGTTTTGCTGTACCGAACGGTGTCCGCGGCGTTTAGGACGGTCTTGGGAAGCTGCCATATAATCCTGCGGTGCGGCACGGCGTTTGCGGCGTTGCGGCTGGGATTGGGCTGTTTGACGGCGTTCCTCTTCCCCGACCCTTTGTTTTGCCGACAACTCTGCCGCTTCGCGTTC
>NZ_KV815393.1:13240-16866 GCF_001814225.1 Neisseria sp. HMSC070F02
GGCGTTTTGCCTCTTCGGCTTCTGCTTTTCGGCGTACCGCCAATGCTTGAGCCTCACGTTCGGCTTCGACTTTTTGTTTTGCCGACAACTCTGCCGCTTCGCGTTCTTTTTCATGTCGACGTGCAAGTTCGGCGCTGCTGCGTTCTTGTTCTGCTTTTTGGCGGGTCGCCAGCTCTCTTGCTTCGCGTTCGGCTTCTGCTTTTTGTTTTGCTAACTTTGCCGATTTACGCTCTGCTTCTGCTTGCTGACGCTTCACTTGCTCCGCTTTTGCTTGCTGGCGTTTTGCTTCTTCGGCTTGATTTGCCTGCGGGCTAGGTGGTGCGACGACGATATTTTGAGGCTTGGCAATTTGTGCACCGTCCGTTTGTGTTGCCTTTTGTGCTTGAGAAGCCGTGTTTGTGGCAGGAGACGGGGCCGGTTTGACTCGGCGGCGGTTCTCGGCATAAGGATTGTACAATCGGGTAATACCGTTTTCTGTTTTGATTGTATAACGCAATGCGCCTAAATCTACATGGTTATTCGCCAAGGAAACAGAAAGGTGCGAACGGTCTTGTACGGATGATGCATCAAAGAGATTCAGCCCTTCCTGATTGGGTTCGCCTGTTTTATCTTGAACATGGAGCTGATAATGACCGGATGCGGATTCCTTCACAAGCACTTTATCCCCAAGATTTTTCGCCAGGTGCGTCAGATAATGAAAATGCCCGTTACCGGATAAATGATTGATTTTGAGCGTGTGGTATTTATTTGCACTTTGCGCGTCGGAAGCGTTGTTCAAATGAATATGGCTATCCGCCAATGACAGATTGTGTACTTGGCTGTCGCCGGTCAAATGCCATTTGCTATGTTGGTTTAGGCTGACGCTGCTGTTTCCTTGCCCTTGAATTTGCCCCCATAATGCAGCCTTGCCTAAGACCAATGCCGCATTCTGACTCAAATTCACATTGCCGTTAATCTGTGTCGCTCCAAAGCTGTTTAAAGCCTTATCGGATAAGTTGTCTGTGTTGCAGGTAACGTAACCGGTATAGTCCGAGCGCACGCAAACTTCATCGCCGTTTTTGTAACCCAAATTTACTTTGGCGTTGTCTGTTGCGGTGATGTTGGCGGTAATGTTGGATACATTTCTGCCGGAAGAGAATGATGCGGATTGATTAACCGCAATTTCTGTGGCTTTGAATGTGCGGTTTATCCAGTCGTCTTCAAATACGACTTCATTGTTTTTGGAGAAATGTGCGTCTTTTCGGGCTGAAGATTTGTTCACAAAATCTCTTGCGTGTGGTGTTGGACGACCTGATAACAAGACATTGCCTTGAGTTACGCTTATTTTTCCGTTTAAATTGGCACCGCCTGTTAACAAGAAACGGTTTTGTGCGCTTTTGCCGTTGAAATTAAGGTTTAATGCGCCGTTATGTCCTTTTCCGTTTTCTTCGCCAAAGAAACCGCTAAAACCGCTAATACGCTGATTGTTTTTGTGGTTCATCGCGTTTTTCTTGGCTTCTTCTTGTGTGCTGCCCATTAAAATCCAGTCGTTATTTTCCGTTTGTCCGTTTTCGGGCATCGGTGCGTTCACGCTGCCGCCGGATTTTAGGGCGTAATAACGGTAGTTTTTGAAATAAAGATCTTTGCCTTGTGGAATCGGTTTCCTAGGGCGGTAATAGTAATAACCATCATCGTCATCATCATTATTTTGAATATAATGAATAGAGATGGTTTTGGGATCGGTAATCAAAGATTTACCCGTTAGCGTGATTGTGGAGGCGTGACCTGTGTTGTGGTTGACAATGCGCGCACCTTCATCCACGTTGCGGATGTGTTCAAAAGTCAAGTCATTGCCATTGGCATCCAAACGACCGCCACGGAAACCGAAATATAGGTTATCGGGATTAATCTGATTTGAACTATTTAATACCAATGTACCGCGCCCGCTCACAATGCCGACTTGGGAGAAAGCCTGGACTTTTTTGTCGGCATCGGCTTGTTGATTCAGAATAACCGTACCGTCGCCGACTTTTAATTCGCCTTGATTTACGCCTGTACCGTTTACTTCCAAAGTGCCTTTGCCG
The DNA here is from genome assembly GCF_001814225.1 of Neisseria sp. HMSC070F02. Classification (NCBI taxonomy): domain Bacteria; kingdom Pseudomonadati; phylum Pseudomonadota; class Betaproteobacteria; order Neisseriales; family Neisseriaceae; genus Neisseria; species Neisseria sp. HMSC070F02. Next base: position 15,304 of record NZ_KV815393.1, read on the forward strand.
ATTTTCGCTAATTTATCGCCTTTCGGATTTTTGACTTGCCAAACGACTTTTTTGCCGTCGGCAACATCAATCCCCGCACCTAGCCAAGTGATGTCATTATTTGCACCTTTGACTGTGTAATCGCCTTTGAAAAACAGACCGCCCGCGCCTTGGTTGATGTTTTGATCCAATACCAAAGTGCCGTTGTTTTCAAAGGTAACATTCTGTCCGTTGTTTGCACCCCTTTCATTGCCGGCAAGCCTTACCGCTGTCGAACCGATATGGCTGTTTGTGCCCGTGGTTTTCCAATGATGTTCTCTATTACCTTTGATGGTGCCGGCGTTATCGCGTTGTTTGATTTCATCTGCAAATTCTTTTTTATAGATATTCCATTCTTGCCAAGATTTTTTTCCGTAACCTGCCCAATAATCATAAGTTCCCAAAAAGACCCATTGATTTTTTTGTTTGTCAAAAGCAAATAACGGAGAGCCGCTATCGCCCAATACGCCGTAATTTGTTAACGCATCTTGCGAGAGTGCTTGTTTAAGTTCTTCTGCTGAATAGTGTGTATTGTGATTACCAAAGCCAATCAAACCTTCGGTATTCATTGTTTGGTCAATATTAATATCTTTATAAGGTGTACCTGCAATGGCATAACGATAGGCTTGTGAAAGATCGCGCAAATCGTAGCCTTTTTCTTTCCCTTCTTGATGATAAGCCCCTTTTTCATAAACTAATTGCCTGCCTGCGCCAACTCTGACAAAAGAGGAAAAACGGTTTTTATCTTTGTAGGTATCCAATCCGCCGCCGGCATCAGTTGGTGCAATCGGCGCAACTTCGGTTACAAACTTGTTAAAACGCGCCATATTATAATCTTCGAGACGGCCTAAGTTGCTCGCACCCCAAGCTTTATGGGGTTCATAGTTATTTTGTTCGACAACGCGGTATTCATTTTCTTTGTCGGCTACATCATTATGACCGTTGTATTGACCGTAATAAAAAGTATGGACTTCTGCTTTGGCGTGTTTGACGCTGACAGCATATTGGGGATCGACTACCGTTGCTATGCGTTTGTTGACATCTGCAACGCTAAAATCAATCATCGGTACGTTGGATAATGCGTTGCCGATGTTTTGACCTTGTTTGTTTTTCACTGATAAATCGGTTGCGCCGACAAAAAATTTGCCTTTGTTTTCTGCAAAGTCACGGAATATTTGATAATCGACATCGTCTCTGACCAATGCCGCTTCTGAGTATGGCGTAAGGGCATAGGCAAGAAAGATGGATAAGGATATGGCGTTAATTTTAAAACGTTTGGTTTTCATAAGGTTTTACCGTTTTAAGGGTGATAATGTCTTGTATTTTACGCCGATTTGGCGGTGTTGACTATTTTTTGTTGTGTGAATTATTCATTTTGGTGTTTTATTGCCAATTTAAAAAAAGAATCCCGATGTTTTTATTTCCGCTTCCTTTGTTCTGTTATTCAGGCGAAGGTGGGAAGCCGATTTTCGGGGTTCGGTTCTTCCGTTAAATTTCTGCGGCTTTTTGTTTTTGGATTCCCGCTTGTGCGGGAATGACGGGATT
>NZ_KV815394.1:0-3057 GCF_001814225.1 Neisseria sp. HMSC070F02
CCAATGCGGGCAGTGCCGCACTGATTAATACCGCCATCAACGGCGGCAGCCTCAAAGACAACTTGGGCGATGCCGCACTGGGTGCGATAGTCAGTACCGTACACGGAGAAGTAGCGAGCAAAATCAAATTTAATCTCAGCGAAGACTACATTACCCACAAGATTGCCCATGCCATAGCGGGCTGTGCGGCAGCGGCGGCGAATAAGGGTAAGTGTCAGGATGGTGCGATCGGTGCGGCTGTGGGCGAGATAGTCGGGGAGGCTTTGACAAACGGCAAAAATCCTGCCACTTTGACAGCTAAAGAACGCGAACAGATTTTGGCATACAGCAAACTGGTTGCCGGTACGGTAAGCGGTGTGGTCGGCGGCGATGTGAATACAGCGGCGAATGCGGCTAAAGTCGCGATTGAAAATAACCTATTATCTCAAGAAGAGTATGCTCTTAGAGAAAAATTGATCAAAAAAGCCAAAGGGAAAGGCCTATTATCTTTAGATTGGGGCAGCCTGACCGAACAAGAGGCAAGGCAGTTTATCTATTTGATTGAGAAAGATCGATATTCTAATCAATTGCTTGACCGATATCAAAAAAATCCAAGTAGTTTAAATAATCAAGAAAAAAATATTCTTGCATATTTTATTAACCAAACCTCTGGAGGTAACACAGCTTGGGCAGCTTCGATACTGAAAACGCCCCAGTCAATGGGTAATCTCACTATTCCTTCCAAAGATATTAATAACACCTTATCGAAAGCCTATCAAACATTGAGTCGTTATGATTCTTTTGATTACAAATCAGCTGTTGCCGCACAACCTGCACTTTACTTATTAAACGGACCGCTTGGCTTCAGTGTCAAAGCAGCTACTGTGGCAGCAGGAGGATATAACATTGGACAGGGAGCGAAAGCAATCTCTAATGGAGAATATCTGCATGGTACAGTTCAGGTTGTTAATGGCACATTGATGGTTGCAGGATCTGTATCTGCACAGGCTGCAATATCGGCCAAGCCTGCACCTGTTACCCGTTATCTGAGCAATGACAGTGCTCCTGCTTTAAGACAAGCTTTAACTGCTGAAAGCCAGAGAATCCGCATGAAACTGCCGGAAGAGTATCGACAAATAGGGAATCTTGCGATAGCAAAAATTGATGTTAAAGGATTACCGCAAAGGATGGAAGCATTTAGTTCTTTCCAAAAAGGGGAACATGGATTTATTTCGTTACCTGAAACAAAAATTTTTAAACCTATATCTGTTGATAAATATCATAATATTGCCTCTCCTCCTAGAGGAACATTAAGAAATATAGATGGAGAATATAAATTACTTGAAACTATAGCACAGCAACTCGGAAATAATCGTAATGTATCAGGTAGAATTGATCTATTTACAGAATTAAAGGCCTGTCAATCTTGCAGCAATGTTATTTTAGAGTTTAGAAATCGCTATCCAAATATTCAATTAAATATTTTTACAGGAAAATAGAATCATGGAAAAAATAAAAAATTATATAGAATTCAAGAAATTATTTAAAAATATAACGGAAAAATTTGTCAGAGATTTAGATATAACATTAATTGAAGCAGCTGAATATTCTATAATTGAATTCGAAATTTATTTATCTGAATATCCGGAAGATAGTACATTTATTTTTACAGCATGGGCAATCTATCTGTTAGAAAATAACTGTCTCAATGAAAGAGGAAAAGATAATTTTTTCATCGCGGAAATGAAAAAATGTTATCAACAAACTAATTTGGATAGAATAAAATCTATCTATTCTTCGAGTGACTATCATATTTTTGCTAAGGATGTAAACAAGATTCAACAAACATTTAAATTAAATCTTGCCAATATCATGCAGCAAGAGTAGCAACTGTATTTTTAACCCCGTCGGGCAAAATTACCAAAAACGGTAAATCACTAAAAATACTTTTATACCGCCGCCGCAGCAAGCTGTAGCCTGCATGAAACCTAAAATCCATGCGTAAGGTGTGTGCTCCAGCACGCACGCGTTCCATGATTTACGGCTCAATGCCGTCTGAAAAGCTCAATTTTTTCAGACGGCATTTGTTATGCAAGTAAATATTCAGATTCCCTATATACTGCCCAGACGCGTGCGTGCTGAAGACACCTCCTACGCTTGCTGCAGAACTTTCGGGTAAAACCGGTGTGAGCATTAGCGCACCGTATGCCAATGAGAACAGCCGCATCATTTTGAGTGCCGCCGATATAGCCGCAGAAAACGGCAAAATCAAACTGCAATCCTACGGCGACCAATCCTATTACGCCGGACAGGGCGAACTCTATACCTTAGAACGCCGCAGCTACAAAACCGGCAAATGGTACAACCGCAAACACATTACCGAAGTCAAAGAACACAAAAACGCCAAGCCCGACGCAGTAAACCTCAGCGCATCCCAAGGCATCGACATCAAATCTGGTGGCAGCATCGACGCCTACGCCACCGCATTCGATGCCCCCAAAGGCAGCATTAACATCGAAGCCGGGCGGAAATTGACACTCTATGCCGTAGAAGAGCTCAACTACGACAAACTAGACAGTCATAAGAAACGCAAATTTCTCGGCATTACTTATGATAAGGTACATGATACCTCTACCCAACAGATGCAAACTGCCTTACCAAGCCGTGTAGTGGCTGAATCAGCTAATCTGCAATCAGGTTGGGATACCAAGTTACAAGGTACGCAGTTTGAAACCACGCTGGGCGGCGCGGTCATCCGTGCAGGCGTAGGCGACCAGGCACGGGCCGATGCCAAGATTATCCTCGAAGGGATCAAAAGCAGCATCCACACAGAAACCGTAAGCAGCAGCAAATCCGCCCTCTGGCAAAAACAGGCAGGACGCGGCAGCAACATCGAAACCCTGCAACTGCCAAGTTTCACCGGCCCCGTTGCGCCCGTACTCTCTGCTCCCGGCGGCTACATCGTCGACATTCCGAAAGGCAATCTGAAAACCGAAATCGAAAAACTCGCCAAGCAGCCCGAGTATGCTTATTTGAAACAACTTCAAGTAGCGAAAAACATCAACTGGAATCAGGTGC
>NZ_KV815395.1:0-1282 GCF_001814225.1 Neisseria sp. HMSC070F02
GGCTTCGCCCGCGCTGATAAAGGGGTTGAGCGCGCCGGCGGCGACGCCGTTGATAAACTCCATGCTGTTGCCCCAGCGGTCGAGCTTGGCATTGTGCTCGAACATTTTTCTGTTGGCTTCATCGGCGCGGTCGGAGAAATTGCTGCCGAGGTTGTTGTAGTTGTCGGATATGCGTTGCCGGATGCTGCGGGTGTCGGTCGGATTGAGTTTGATACTGCGGGCTGTGCCGTTGACGTGATAGGTGTATTCGTCTCGTGCGCCCGTAGGTTTGGGGTAATTGCCGCCCTTCGGGCCGTCGTAGGCATCGGCGGGATGATGTTCGTGTCCTTCCCAGTTGAGCCGGTACACGGTAAAGCCGTCGTCAACGTTGCCTTTTTCTTCGCTTGCGCTGTCGGCGGCGTGGTTGTCGAAGGGGGCGTGTTCTTCGTGTCCGTGTCCGGAAAAGCGGGTGTGGTAGCCGATTGTGCCGTTGATGTTTGCCTGTTGGATGAGCAGGTTGCCCATCTGGTGGGTATAGTCTTGGATGACGTTGATTTGACCGGTGCGGTCGGAAACGCTGCCGCGCGGGTCGCCGAAGAGGTGGTATTTGCCTCCGGGTTCGTAGTGCTGCCGTTGGGCGTTATCGGTAATGAACGGATCTTGCGCCAAGTCCGCCGCGAGGGCGGGCTGTCCGAAGGCGGCGGCCGCTACGGCGCAGGCGGCAAGGAGGTTTGTCAGTCTGCGCAGCGGTTTCACGGTTTATCCTCCTTTGCGGCGGCGGATGACTTCGTTGCCGACATCGGGGTTTTTACCGTTGTTTTGTTTGAAGTCGGGACGGTTTTGGGCGGTTGTGTCACCGTAGGGGGTGATGTCGGAGAAATCGACCATCAGGCGGTCTGAGGCTTTGACGGTTTTGCCGACGCTGTAAGGTCCCATCCAGAGGGCGTATTGTTCTTGGTATTGGGATTCGTAGGCGGCGGTTTTAGGGGCAATCAGCAGTTTCCGGCTGTCGCGGTCAACGGCGAAATATTCGAGCTTGGTTTGGGCTTTAAGGGTTTCGGCGTTGTAGAGGTGCAGTTCGGTGCGGCTGCGGACGGTGCCGAATACGTCGACGGTTACGAATACGTCGGTGTCGGCGTATTCGGGCGGTACGACTTCGATGCCGCGCAGGTAGAAGACGGTTTGGATGAGGTTGGTCAGGAAGGAAACGTCGCGGGGGTTGGCGAGCAGGGTTTCGTTGCGGTAGTCGCCCGTGCCGTTGACGGACAGTCCGGCGGAGCGTTCGCCTTTGCGTCCGCTGTTT
>NZ_KV815396.1:0-363 GCF_001814225.1 Neisseria sp. HMSC070F02
CGTTCAAAACAAAACAAACCCTGCCATGAAAACCCTGCTCCTCCTCATCCCCCTCGTCCTCACAGCCTGCGGCACACTGACCGGCATACCCGCCCACGGCGGCGGCAAACGCTTTGCCGTCGAACAAGAACTCGTCGCCGCATCGTCCCGCGCCGCCGTCAAAGAAATGGATTTGTCCGCCCTGAAAGGACGCAAAGCCGCCCTTTACGTCTCCGTTATGGGCGACCAAGGTTCGGGCAACATAAGCGGCGGACGCTACTCTATCGACGCACTGATACGCGGCGGCTACCACAACAACCCCGAAAGTGCCACCCAATACAGCTACCCCGCCTACGACACTACCGCCACCACCAAATCCGACGC
>NZ_KV815397.1:0-8264 GCF_001814225.1 Neisseria sp. HMSC070F02
GGTTTTCATGGCAGGGTTTGTTTTGTTTTGAACGGGTTTAAGTGTAAATGGATTTTAAGGGTTTGTAAACAAAAGGGGCGAAAATGCCGTCTGAGCGGCGGAAATGGCTTTCAGACGGTATTTGCGCTCAATAATAATATCCCGCGCCCAGAATACACGGTTTGGATGCGCCGGTTGCTTTGTGCGGGCTGCCGGGAATGCGGTTAATCCAACACGCCGCCAACCACGCAAATGCGGCTGCCTCCACCCATTGAGGATCGAGGTTCAGTTCGGCGGTGCTGTGCAGGGAAACGCGTGTGCCGAAACATTCTGCCAAATCCGCCATTAAAACAGGATTGCGGATGCCGCCGCCGCAAATATACATTTGACGGGTATCTGCCGCTGCGTGTGAGACGGCGTCGAAAACGGTTTGCGCGGTAAAACGGGAAAGCGTCCGCAATACGTCGTATCGGTTTTCGCCGCCGTCAAGGTAGGTTTCGAGCCAATTTAGGGCAAACAGTTCGCGCCCCGTGCTTTTGGGGTGGGGTTGTGCGAAATACGGGTGGGCGAGCAGCCTGTCGAGCAGTTGCGGCAATATGTTGCCTTGTGCCGCCTTTGCACCGTTTTTGTCGTAAGGAAGCTGCCAGTGTGCCTGCGTCCACGCGTCCATCAGCATATTGCCCGGCCCTGTGTCGAAGCCGAAGGCGGGTGCGTCGGGGGGGAGTACGCTGATGTTGGCAATCCCGCCGATGTTCAGTACCGCGCGTGTTTCCCTGTCGTCGCGGAACAGGGCTTCGTGAAAGGCGGGGACGAGCGGCGCACCTTGTCCGCCGGCGGCAAGGTCGCGGCTGCGGAAGTCGCCGACGGTAAAAATCCGCGTCCGTTCTGCCAGCAGCGGCAAATCGGCAAGCTGTATGCTGTAACCGTGTTCCGGTGCATGTCGGACGGTTTGCCCGTGGCAGCCGAGGGCGGTAATGTCGGACGGCGCGAGGTTTTGCTTGTTTAATAGTTCGCCCACGGTTTGCGCATATAGGCGGCTGAGTTCTTGCGACAACATCCTGCTGCGGTGCAGTTCGTCCGCGCCTGTGTCCTGCAAATCCAGCAATTTGCGGCGTAACCTGCCGGGGTAGGGGGTAAAGGCGTGTCCTTCCGCGCCCAGCCATTTGCCGCCGTCCATCCGTACCAGCACGGCATCCGCCCCGTCCATACTGGTTCCCGACATGATGCCGATGTAAAGCTGTGTTTCCATCATCACTCCCAAACTGGTGCAAAACGCCATTTTAACGTGTATTGACGCTCGTATACCGATTTGCCGCCGCAGTGTAAATAAAGTGTAAATAAATGTTTCAAGACGGATGGAAAAATATTATAATGCGCCCGCAACATCCAGTAGTAGAAGTGTCATACAAACCGTTTCCGGCAGCAGTTTTGCATTCGGTCAGGTTTGGGGGTATTCGGATGCGGTTCAGAAGGAAGGATGCGTCTGCCATATCCCGAAACGGCAGTTCGACCGGAGGCAGCAGTACAGTGTCGGCAACACTCATGATTTCCACCACATTAAAGGAAGATTGCCATGGCTCAAATCCAAATGAGCGCAAATGTTAAAACCATCAACGCCGTCTTTGCCGCCATGCTGGTAGGTACAGTCGGCTATTTTATTTATTGGGGCTTGGGTTATACCCATTACAATTACGCCGCCTTATTCATTATTGCCACGATGTTCGGCGTGTTTATGGCGTTCAACATCGGCGGCAACGATGTTGCCAATTCTTTCGGCACCAGCGTCGGTGCGGGTACGCTGACTATCCCGCAGGCTTTGCTGATTGCGGCGGTATTTGAGGTCAGCGGCGCGGTCATCGCGGGCGGTGAGGTAACCAATACCATACGCAAAGGCATCGTCGATTTGAAGGGTGTTGATTTCGAACCCATACAGTTTGTGTTTATTATGATGTCCGCGCTTTTGGCGGCGGCGTTGTGGCTGTTGTTTGCCTCGAAAAAAGGGCTTCCGGTATCTACCACCCATTCCATTATCGGCGGCATTGTCGGCAGCGCGGTATGTATGGCGGTAATGAACGATGCTGCATCGGGCGATTTGATACGTTGGGGCAAGCTGGGCGGTATTGGTGTTTCTTGGGTATTGTCGCCCGTGTTGGGCGGCGCGGTGTCCTATTTCCTGTTTTCGCGCGTCAAGAAAAACGTCTTAGATTACAACGCTTGGGCGGAAGGCACGCTCAAGGGCATCAAGCAGGAAAAAAAGGCCTATAAAGAACGGCACCGCCTGTTTTTCGAGGGTTTGTCCGAAGCCGAAAAAGTCGAGTACGCCACCAAAATGGCGCACGACGCGCAAATTTACGACGAACCCGAATTCGATCCGCAAGAGCTGCAATCGGAGTATTACCGCGGTCTTTATGCGTTCGACAACCGTAAAAACAATGTCGATTCCTACAAGGCACTGCATTCTTGGATTCCCTTTATCGCTTCGTTCGGCGCGATGATGATTTCCGCTATGCTGATTTTCAAGGGCTTGAAAAACCTGCATTTGGGGATGAGCAACGTCAACAGCTTCCTGACCATCTTTATGATAGGCGCGGCGGTGTGGATGGGGACGTTTGTTTTTGCCAAAAGCCTCAAGCGTAAAGACTTGGGCAAATCGACCTTTCAGATGTTTTCATGGATGCAGGTCTTTACCGCCTGCGGCTTCGCATTCAGCCACGGGGCGAACGATATCGCCAACGCCATCGGTCCGTTTGCCGCGATTATGGATGTTTTGCGTACCAACAGCGTTGCCGCGCAAAATGTCGTCCCCCCGATTGCGATGCTGACTTTCGGTATCGCGCTGATTGTCGGTTTGTGGTTTGTCGGTAAAGAGGTGATTAAAACCGTCGGTACGAGTTTGGCGGAAATGCATCCTGCTTCGGGTTTTACCGCCGAACTGTCCGCCGCATCCGTCGTGATGGGCGCGTCGCTGATGGGGCTGCCCGTGTCCAGTACGCATATCTTGGTCGGCGCGGTACTCGGTATCGGTCTGGTCAACCGCAATGCCAACTGGAAACTGATGAAGCCCATCGGTTTGGCGTGGGTCATTACCCTGCCTGCCGCCGCCGTATTGTCGGTTGTCTGCTACTTGGTTTTACAGGCAGTATTCTGATTGTAAAATACTGATGCCGTCTGAACCCGTGTTCAGACGGCATTTTGTTGATGGAATGTGCGGGCTTGTGCCTTATGCACAATCTGTTCTGTCGGGATATGCCGTTTGGTATAGTGATTAACAAAAATCAGGACAAGGCGACGAAGCCCGCAGACAGTACAGATAGTACGGCAAGGCGAGGCAACGCTGTACTGGTTTTTGTTAATCCACTATATCTTGGTTTCGGAACGGTCGGACACAAAGGTGCGGAACGTTATGATATGCCGCCGCCTGTTCTTGAAAACACTTATCCTGCCGGCAGCAAAATGCCGTCTGAAAAAGCCTTTCAGACGGCATTTGTACGTTAGACGCAATCACACCGTTTGCGAATATTTCGCCTTGGTTTCTTTGTGGCGCAGGTGGTAATCGAAGACCATGGCGATGTTGCGGATGAGGAAGCGTCCTTTCGGGGTAACGGTCAGCCCGTGGCTGTTCAGGCGCACCAATCCCAAGCCGGCGAGTTTTTCCAAATCCGCCAGTTCGTCTTTGAAGTAGCGGTCGAACGGGATGCCGAACATACTTTCGTAAATCCGATAGTCGAGCGCGAAACGGCACATCAAATCCTGAATGATGTTGCGGCGCAGGATGTCGTCCTGATTGAGCTGATAACCGCGCATGATGGGCAGTCTGCCTTCGTCGATGGCGGCATAGTAGGCATCGATGTCGCGTTCGTTTTGGGAATAGGTGCTGCCGATTTTGCCGATGGACGACACGCCGATGGCGACCAAATCGCAATCCGCGTAGGTCGAATAGCCTTGGAAGTTGCGCTGGAGGAAGCCTTCTTTGAGGGCGATGGAGAGTTCGTCGTCAGGTTTGGCGAAATGGTCCATGCCGATGAAGACGTAGCCGCGTTCGGTTAGGGTTTGGACGCAGTATTGCAGCATATCGAGCTTCTCTTCGCTGTCGGGAACGGCGACGGTATCGATGCGGCGTTGCGGTTTGAACACGTGCGGCAGGTGGGCGTAGTGATAAAGGGCGAGGCGGTCGGGATCGAGCGACAAAACGGTATCGATGGTGGTTTTGATGCTTTCCGAAGTCTGGTGCGGCAGGCCGTAAATCAAATCGACGCTGACGGATTTGAACCCCGCTTCGCGCGCCGCATCGATGACTTCTTTGGTTTCTTCGTAACTTTGGATGCGGTTGACCGCTGCCTGCACTTTGGGGTCGAAATCCTGAATGCCGATGCTCATGCGGTTGAAGCCGAGTCTGCCGAGCATGAGGACGGTGTCGCGGCTGACTTTGCGCGGGTCGATTTCGATGGAGTATTCGCCGGTGGGGATTAACTCGAAATGTTTGCGTATCATGCGGAAGACACGTTCGATCTGTTCGTCGCTCAAAAAGGTCGGCGTGCCGCCGCCGAAGTGCAGTTGGGCAAGCTGGTGCCGTCCGTTCAGATGTGGAGCGAGCAGTTCCATTTCTTTTTCAAGATATTCGATGTAGGCATCGGCGCGGCTTTTGTCTTTGGTGATGATTTTGTTGCAGCCGCAGTAGTAGCAGATGGTGTTGCAGAACGGAATGTGAATGTAAAGGGAAAGCGGTTTGTTTAACGCGCCCATACCGCGCAAATGTAAAGCTTTGATATATTCGCCTTCGCGGAAACCGTCATGGAAACGGTCGGCGGTAGGGTAGGAAGTGTAGCGCGGACCGCTGGCGGGCAGGCTGGCAATCAGCGCGCGGTCAAACTCGGGGCGGTCATCGTTTACATTGTGCTTGTTCTGTATCTGAATGATTTTCATGGTGTGTGTGTGCGATTTTATGATGTTAGTCAAATTTTGGATAGTTTGGTAGAATGCCACAGTATGATAAACCTGTCTTGATATGTGTCAATAAGCACATATAGTGGATTAAATTTAAATAAGGACAAGGCGAGGCAACGCCGTACTGGTTTAAATTTAATCCACTATAATCATGATGGGGCAAAGCGCACAAAAAGGTACGGTATGGCTTCGCATAATACTACACATCAGATGAAAACGCTGTGTTCTTCCTGTTCTTTGCGGGAACTCTGCCTGCCTGTCGGGCTGCTGCCCAACGAGCTCAGCCAACTCGATGCCGTCATCCGTCAAAGCCGCCGCCTGAAAAAGGGCGAATACCTGTTCTGTGTCGGCGAAGCCTTTACCTCGCTCTTTGCCATCCGTTCGGGCTTCTTCAAAACAACCGTCGCCAGTCAGGACGGCCGCGATCAGGTAACGGGTTTCTTTATGTCGGGCGAACTCATCGGCATGGACGGCATCTGTTCCCATGTGCACAGTTGCGACGCGGTCGCCTTGGAAGACAGCGAAGTGTGCGAACTGCCGTTTACCCACATCGAAGAACTGGGGCAAAACATCCCCAGCCTGCGTACGCACTTCTTCCGCATGATGAGCCGTGAAATCGTGCGCGACCAAGGTGTTATGCTGCTGTTGGGCAATATGCGCGCCGAAGAGCGGATTGCCGCCTTCCTGCTGAACCTTTCCCAACGCCTTTATTCCCGAGGTTTTGCTGCCAACGACTTCATCTTAAGAATGTCTCGCGAAGAAATCGGCAGTTATCTTGGGCTGAAACTTGAAACCGTCAGCCGCACATTATCCAAGTTCCATCAGGAAGGATTGATTTCCGTCGAACACAAACACATCAAGATCCTCAATCTGCAGGTGTTGAAGAAGATGGTATCCGGTTGTTCGCACGCCATTTGATTAACCCGTACGAACATTTCAGACGGCATTCTCAATAAACACAGGGCAGACGAAAACATCTGTCCTGTTTGTTGTATCTGCCGCAAAGTGCCGTCTGAAAACCGGCAGCCGCCTAAATCGAAAAATCCTCGCTGATGGGCGTGTACAGAATCCTATCCACCTTCTCGCGTGTCAGGTGCGGCGCAAACGCTTGGATAAAGTCGTAGGCATATCCGCGCAAATAAGTATCGCTGCGCAAAGCAATCCACGTCGGCGACGGCTCGAACAGGTGTGCCGCATCCACAAGCTGCAAATCGCCGTCCGTATCCGGGTTGTACGCCATTTTCGCCATCAGTCCCACGCCCAAACCCAAGCGCACATAAGTCTTCAATACGTCCGTATCCGCCGCCGCCAATGCGACATCCGGCTGTTCCAAACGGGCTTTGGAAAATGCCCGCGCGATGCTGCTGCCCGCATTGAATGCAAATTCATAAGTAATCAGCGGAAACCTCGCCAAATCTTCAATGCGGAGGGGGTTTCTGCATTCGAGCAAGGGGTGGTCGTTCGGTACGATAACCGCATGAGTCCAGTCATAGCAGGGAAGTTTTCCCAGTTCGGGATGGTCGTCTATCCGTTCCGTAACAATCGCCAAGTCCGCCTCGCCTGAGGTAACCATACGTGCGATGGCGGCAGGGCTCCCCTGTTTGATGGTCAGGTTGACTTTCGGATAGCGTTTCACAAAATCGGCAACAATCAAGGGTAGGGCATAGCGTGCCTGAGTATGCGTCGTGGCAACCGTCAGCGAACCGCTGTCCTGTCCGGTAAACTCGCTGCCGATATTTTTAATGTTCTGAACATCGCGCAAAATACGTTCTGCAATATCCAAAACCACCTTGCCCGGCTGCGAGACCGAAACCACGCGCTTGCCGCTGCGGATAAAAATCTGAATGCCGATTTCTTCTTCCAGCAATTTGATTTGTTTGGAGATGCCGGGTTGCGAAGTAAACAAGGCTTCGGCCGCTTCGGAAACGTTCAGGTTGTGCTGGTAAACTTCTAAGGCGTATTTCAATTGTTGTAATTTCATGGCGGGTCGGTGTGGGTCTGTGTCGGGTGGCTGAACATTGTTTATAATTTATCATATTTTCTTGCCGGTACGGTATGGGGCTTTGCCGTTGTGTTTGTTGTTTTTGTGCAACGGCAATCGTGCGATATGGAAAAAATCCCCCTAAAGTAATGACACGGAATTGATTTTTCGGCATGATAGACTATCAGGAAACAGGCTGTTTTACGGTTGTTTTCAGGCGTTGAGTATTGACAGTCCTCCCCCTGCTTCTTTATAGTGGAGACTGAAATATCCGATTTGCCGCCATGTTTCTACAGCGGCCTGTATGTTGGCAATTCAGCAGTTGCTTCTGTATCTGCTGTACAAATTTAATGAGGGAATAAAATGACCAAACAGCTGAAATTAAGCGCATTATTCGTTGCATTGCTCGCTTCCGGCACTGCTGTTGCGGGCGAGGCGTCCGTTCAGGGTTACACCGTAAGCGGCCAGTCGAACGAAATCGTACGCAACAACTATGGCGAATGCTGGAAAAACGCCTACTTTGATAAAGCAAGCCAAGGTCGCGTAGAATGCGGCGATGCGGTTGCTGCCCCCGAACCCGAGCCAGAACCCGAACCCGCACCCGCGCCTGTCGTCGTTGTGGAGCAGGCTCCGCAATATGTTGATGAAACCATTTCCCTGTCTGCCAAAACCCTGTTCGGTTTCGATAAGGATTCATTGCGCGCCGAAGCTCAAGACAACCTGAAAGTATTGGCGCAACGCCTGAGTCGAACCAATGTCCAATCTGTCCGCGTCGAAGGCCATACCGACTTTATGGGTTCTGACAAATACAATCAGGCCCTGTCCGAACGCCGCGCATACGTAGTGGCAAACAACCTGGTCAGCAACGGCGTACCTGTTTCTAGAATTTCTGCTGTCGGCTTGGGCGAATCTCAAGCGCAAATGACTCAAGTTTGTGAAGCCGAAGTTGCCAAACTGGGTGCGAAAGTCTCTAAAGCCAAAAAACGTGAGGCTCTGATTGCATGTATCGAACCTGACCGCCGTGTGGATGTGAAAATCCGCAGCATCGTAACCCGTCAGGTTGTGCCGGCACACAATCATCACCAACACTAAGGCTAGGCAATATCTTGCCGATGCATGAGGTTAGTGGATTTTGTACCAGGTACTGTTGCAATATTCGTGAAACGTCGGTCGGCATCGATGATGTGAAACAAACCCCCGCTTTTGCGGGGTTTGTTTTTTTGGGTGGTTTTCTGAAACGGCTATCGTCAGAATCGAGGTGCAGGTTCGGATTCGGATTCAGATTTAGATTCAGATTCAGATTCAGGTTTGTGTCCCATTGCCGTGCTTTATAGTGGATTAACAAAAATCAGGACAAGGC
>NZ_KV815397.1:8364-14847 GCF_001814225.1 Neisseria sp. HMSC070F02
CGCCGTACTGGTTTAAATTTAATCCACTATATCGGTTGAAACTCTGATTTTAAGGCGGTAGGATGTGGGTTTGCCCATAGAAAGGGAATCCTTTCTGTATCAAGCCCTGAAAGGGATAATTCATACAAATTCACGCCTTTCCCCTTCATTGGGAAATGGATGGAATCGTGCCAGATGTGTGCGGCACTGTATGCCGGATATGGTTTTATCATCAGCCCTTTTCGGTTGAAACCCCGTCAGTTGCAGCGATTGAGCCTAATCGGTGGCGGAAGTTGCCGCTTTGCATTCGGGGTGGCGTGCAGTGCGGTACTTTGATATGCCGTTTGTGTGTTGAAACAGGGTGGTCGGTGCATACGGGTACGGTATGGCCAAAGCTAAAAGTGAAATACGCTGAAACACTGAATGAGCCGCTTTATTGTTTGTACGGCCTTTGCTGCCTTGCTATGATTTAAATTGGATTCGCCCGCCGGATATTTTGGGATATGAAAGAATTTGACTTCATCAAACGGTATTTGCAAACAGGCACGGATAATGATGTCGTATTGGGCATAGGCGACGATGCGGCGATTGTCCGCCCGCGTGAAGGCTTCGATTTGTGTTTCAGTGCGGATATGCTTTTGAAGGACAGGCATTTTTTTGCAAATGTCAAACCTGAAGACTTGGCTTGGAAGGTTTTGGCCGTCAATGTTTCGGATATGGCGGCGATGGGTGCGATACCGCGTTGGGTGTTGCTGAGCGCGGCGTTGCCCGAATTGGATGAGGTATGGCTGAAACGGTTTTGCGGCAGCTTTTTCGGTTTGGCAAAAAAGTTTGGCGTAACGTTAATCGGCGGCGATACGACCAAGGGCGATATGGCGTTCAATGTAACCATTATCGGCGAATTGCCGAAGGGTAGGGCGTTGCGGCGTGATGCGGCGGTTGCGGGCGACGATATTTGGGTGTCGGGGCGTGTCGGTATGGCGGCGGCGGCTTTGAACTGCCGTCTGAAACGGTGTGTGTTGCCGGATGATGTGTTTGCTGAATGCGAACAAAAGCTGCTCCGCCCCGAGCCAAGGGTTGGGCTGGGGCTTGCGCTGTTGCCGTTTGCCCGGGCGGCGCAGGATGTTTCAGACGGCCTCGCGCAAGATTTGGGGCATATCCTGACCGCTTCCGGCGTGGGGGCGGAAATTTGGGCCGATTCGCTGCCGTCTTTATCCGTATTGAAAGATATTTTGCCCCGAGCGCAATGGCTGTCTTATACTTTGGCGGGCGGCGACGATTACGAGCTGGTGTTTACCGCGCCGGAAAGTTGCCGCAGCCGCGTGCTTGATGCGGCAGAACGGTGCGGCGTGCCGGTAACGCGCATCGGCAAAATCAACGGAGGATGCCGTCTGAAGGTTTTAGATGCCGACGGCAGGGAATTGGAACTACATTCTTTAGGATTCGATCATTTTGGCTGATTTTAAACCTGACTTTGCGTGGCTGTTGAAACGACCGTTGTGTTTTTTGGCTTTTGGTTTCGGCAGCGGGCTGGCTCCGTTCGCGCCGGGTACATTTGGCACTTTGGCGGCACTGCCTTTGGCATTTGTGCTGATTTTGCTCGGCATAGACGGGCTGCTGCTGGCTTTTTTGTGTATCGTGCTGTTTATGTGGGGCATACGCATTTGCGCTTATGCGGAACGTGAAACGGGTGTCAGCGACCATGGTGGGATTGTTTGGGACGAGATTGTCGCCATGCTGTTTGTGCTGGCGTTTGTGCCGTTCAGGTGGACGTGGTGGCTGGCGGCATTTGTCCTATTCCGTCTGTTTGACGCGCTCAAACCGTCTCCCGTCGGTTGGTTTGACAAGAATCTGCACGGCGGTTTGGGCATTATGGCGGACGATATGGCGGCTGCGGTGATGACTTTGATTGTCTTGAGGATTGCAATGCTGTTTTAAACGGTGCTGCCTTGTAAAAATGCCGTCTGAAAGCCTTTCAGACGGCATTGTTTCGGAGGTTAACGCGTTACCGGTTTGTATTTGATGCGTTTCGGTTTCGTGCCTTCTTCGCCGAGTCGGCGTTTCTTGTCGGCTTCGTATTCCTGATAGTTGCCGTCAAAGAACACCCATTTGGAGTCGCCTTCGCAAGCCAAGATATGCGTAGCAATACGGTCGAGGAACCAGCGGTCGTGCGAAATCACCATCACGCTGCCGGCAAATTCCAGCAATGCATCTTCCAGCGCGCGCAGGGTTTCCACGTCGAGGTCATTAGACGGTTCATCCAGCAGCAATACATTGCCGCCGCTCAACAAGGTTTTCGCCAAGTGCAAACGTCCGCGTTCGCCGCCTGACAATTGACCTGCGATTTTGCTTTGGTCGCTGCCTTTAAAGTTGAAACGACCCAAATATTGGCGGGCGGGAATTTCAAACTGACCAACCTGCAAAATGTCGCGGCCTTCGGCGATGTTGTCGAACACGGTTTTGTCGTTTTGCAAACCTTCGCGGCTTTGGTCAATCAAGCTCATTTTCACGGTTTGGCCGATTTTCACTTCGCCGGAATCAGGCTGCTCTTTGCCCGAAATCATTTTGAACAGCGTCGATTTACCCGCGCCGTTCGGGCCGATGATGCCGACAATCGCGCCAGCAGGTACTTTGAAGCTCAAATCATCAATCAGCACTTTATCGCCAAACGATTTGGAAACATTCACAAATTCAATCACTTCGTTACCCAAACGCTCGGCAACGGGAATAAAGATTTCCTGCGTTTCATTGCGTTTTTGGTATTCGTAGTTGCTCATTTCCTCAAAACGCGCCAAACGCGCTTTGGACTTGGCTTGGCGGCCTTTGGTATTTTGGCGCACCCATTCCAATTCCTGCTTCATCGCTTTCACGCGCGCAGCTTCGGATTTCGCCTCGTTTTCCAAGCGTTTTTCTTTCTGCTCCAGCCAAGACGAGTAATTGCCTTTCCACGGAATACCGTGCCCGCGGTCAAGTTCCAAAATCCATTCGGCGGCGTTGTCGAGGAAGTAGCGGTCGTGTGTTACCGCAACGACTGTACCGGGGAAGCGCACGAGAAATTGCTCCAGCCACTCGACAGATTCCGCGTCCAAGTGGTTGGTCGGCTCGTCCAGCAAAAGCATATCGGGTTTGCTCAACAAGAGTTTGCACAAGGCAACGCGGCGTTTTTCACCGCCGGACAAATTATCGATTTTGGCATCCCATTCCGGCAGGCGCAGCGCGTCGGCGGCGATTTCCAATTCGTGTTCCGCACCGCCGCCCGTGGACGAACCCGCCGCAATAATCGCTTCCAAGCGGCCCTGCTCTTCTGCCAACGCGTCAAAATCCGCATCAGGATTGGCGTACTCGGCATACACTTCTTCCAAACGTTTCTGCGCGGCAGCCACTTCGCCCAAACCGCTTTCCACTTCCTCGCGCACGGTTTTTTCAGGATCAAGCTCAGGCTCTTGCGGCAGGTAGCCGATTTTAATGCCGCCCATCGGCACGGCTTCGCCCTCAAATTCCTTATCCACACCCGCCATAATCCGCAGCACGGTGGACTTGCCCGCGCCGTTCAAACCGAGCAGGCCGATTTTCGCGCCGGGGAAGAAAGAAAGGGAAATATCTTTAATGATGGTTTTCTGCGGCGGCACAACCTTGCTCACGCGCAGCATAGAATAGACGTATTGTTGGGACATGGTTTTCTCGTTTTCATCAAACAAATTTCAGACGGCCATTTTAACCGATAATTTGATTTAAGCCAGTTTATCCGCGAACCGGTATTGCCAAAATCGGGCAGGATTCATAAAATCCGCTTATCCCTTTGAAATTATATAGACAAAAAAATAATAATGATAGGGGATCGCCGCCCCGGCAACCATTTCGGATTTTCCAAAGCAAATATAGTGGATTAACAAAAATCAGGACAAGGCGAACGAAGCCGCAGACAGTACAGATAGTACGGAACCGATTCACTTGGTGCTTAGCACCTTTAGAGAATCGTTCTCTTCGAGCTAGGGCGAGGCAACGCCGTACTGGTTTAAATTTAATCTACTATACTTTTCAAATCAAAAAAGGATTTACCTTATGTCGGAATATACGCCTCAAACAGCAAAACAAGGTTTGCCCGCGCTGGCAAAAAGCACGATTTGGATGCTCAGTTTCGGCTTTCTCGGCGTTCAGACGGCCTTTACCCTGCAAAGCTCGCAAATGAGCCGCATTTTTCAAACGCTAGGCGCAGACCCGCACAATTTGGGCTGGTTTTTCATCCTGCCGCCGCTGGCGGGGATGCTGGTGCAGCCGATTGTCGGCCATTACTCCGACCGCACTTGGAAGCCGCGTTTGGGCGGCCGCCGTCTGCCGTATCTGCTTTATGGCACGCTGATTGCGGTTATTGTGATGATTTTGATGCCGAACTCGGGCAGCTTCGGTTTCGGCTATGCGTCGCTGGCGGCTTTGTCGTTCGGCGCGCTGATGATTGCGCTGTTGGACGTGTCGTCAAATATGGCGATGCAGCCGTTTAAGATGATGGTCGGCGACATGGTCAACGAGGAGCAGAAAGGCTACGCCTACGGGATTCAAAGTTTCTTAGCAAATACGGGCGCGGTCGTGGCGGCGATTCTGCCGTTTGTGTTTGCGTATATCGGTTTGGCGAACACCGCCGAGAAAGGCGTTGTGCCGCAGACCGTGGTCGTGGCGTTTTATGTGGGTGCGGCGTTGCTGGTGATTACCAGCGCGTTCACGATTTTCAAAGTGAAGGAATACGATCCGGAAACCTACGCCCGTTACCACGGCATCGATGTCGCCGCGAATCAGGAAAAAGCCAACTGGATCGAACTCTTGAAAACCGCGCCTAAGGCGTTTTGGACGGTTACTTTGGTGCAATTCTTCTGCTGGTTCGCCTTCCAATATATGTGGACTTACTCGGCAGGCGCGATTGCGGAAAACGTCTGGCACACCACCGATGCGTCTTCCGTAGGTTACCAAGAAGCGGGCAACTGGTACGGCGTTTTGGCGGCGGTGCAGTCGGTTGCGGCGGTGATTTGTTCGTTTGTATTGGCGAAAGTGCCGAATAAATACCATAAGGCGGGTTATTTCGGCTGTTTGGCTTTGGGCGCGCTCGGCTTTTTCTCCGTTTTCTTCATCGGCAACCAATACGCGCTGGTGTTGTCTTATACCTTAATCGGCATCGCTTGGGCGGGCATTATCACTTATCCGCTGACGATTGTGACCAACGCCTTGTCGGGCAAGCATATGGGCACTTACTTGGGCCTGTTTAACGGCTCTATCTGTATGCCTCAAATCGTCGCTTCGCTGTTGAGTTTCGTGCTTTTCCCTATGCTGGGCGGCTTGCAGGCCACTATGTTCTTGGTAGGGGGCGTCGTCCTGCTGCTGGGCGCGTTTTCCGTGTTCCTGATTAAAGAAACACACGGCGGGGTTTGAGCGATGAGCGATACCCCCGCTACCCCCGCTACCCGCGATTTCGGCCTGATCGACGGGCGTGCCGTAACCAGCTATGTGCTGTCCAATCGGCGTGGTACGCGTGTCTGCGTGCTGGACTTGGGCGGGATTGTGCAGGAATTTTCCGTTTTGGCAGACGGCGTGCGCGAAAACCTCGTGGTGTCGTTCGACGATGCGGCTTCCTATGCGGACAATCCGTTTCAGATTAACAAGCAGATAGGGCGCGTGGCCGGACGCATCCGCGGTGCGGCGTTCGACATCAACGGCAGGACTTACCGCGTGGAGGCCAACGAAGGCAGGAACGCGCTGCACGGCGGTTCGCACGGGCTGGCCGTTACCCGTTTCAACGCGGTGGCGGCAGACGGCCGTTCGGTGGTGCTGCGCAGCCGCCTGCAACAGTCGGCCGACGGTTATCCCAACGATTTGGATTTGGATATTTCCTACCGCTTGGACGAGGACGACCGGCTTACCGTTAGCTATCGCGCCACCGCGCTCGGCGACACGGTGTTCGACCCGACGCTGCACATTTACTGGCGGCTGGACGCGGGCCTGCACGATGCGGTTCTGCATATTCCGCAGGGCGGACATATTCCGGCCGATGCCGAAAAACTGCCCGTCTCAACGGTTTCAGACGGCCTCGAAGTATTTGATTTCAGCCGGCCCAAGCCGCTGGATGCCGCCGTTGCCGCCCTGCGCCGCGAAACGGGCCGGGCCGGTTTTGACGACGCTTACCGCGTGCCGTCCGATATAGGCCGTCCCGCCGCTGTGTTGCAAGCCGGACGCCGCCGTCGTATCAGCATATACAGCGACCGCAACGGCTTGGTCATCTTTACCGCCGCCCCGCAGGATTTCGCGCGGCACGATGCGGGCGTTTACGACGCGCTGGCGACCGAGGCGCAGACGCTGCCCGACAGCCTGCATTGGCCCGAGTTCGGCAATATTCGTCTGAACAAGGGTGATACCAGGGAGGCGACGATTGCTTACGGCATCGAATCCCTTTCTTAGGAGCTTCCTAACACCGGTTGCAGACGACCTTTTTATAGTGGATTAACAAAAACCAGTACGGCG
>NZ_KV815397.1:14947-25521 GCF_001814225.1 Neisseria sp. HMSC070F02
TCGCCTTGTCCTGATTTTTGTTAATCCACTATAAGATTTCACCATTCCCTCAAATCAATCCAAACAGGAGCTTCATAAATGTACACAAGAATTATGGAAATCAGCCCTTGGACGCTGCGTTCGGCAAAACTGGAAAAAGAACACAAACGGCTGCAAGAGAGCCTGACCAGTTTGGGCAACGGCTATATGGGTATGCGCGGCAGCTTTGAGGAAACCTACTCCGCCGACAGCCACTTGGGCACCTACATCGCCGGCGTGTGGTTCCCCGACAAAACCCGCGTCGGCTGGTGGAAAAACGGCTATCCCAAATATTTCGGCAAAGCCATCAACGCGCTCAATTTCAGCAAAGTCAAAATCTTTGTCGATGGTCAAGAGGTGGACTTGGCGAAAAACGATGTTGCCGGCTTCTCCGTCGAACTCGATATGCAGCACGGCGTGTTGCGCCGCTCGTTCACCGTATTCGGCGTGCGTTTCGATGTGTGCAAATTCCTGTCCGTCGCACAAAAAGAGCTGGCTCTCATCCGCTGGGAAGCCGTGTCCGTTGACGGCAAAACCCACCAAATCCGCATCGATTCCATCATCGACGCCGACGTGAAAAACGAAGACTCCAACTACGAAGAAAAATTCTGGCAGGTATTGGACAAAGGCGTTTCAGACGGCCTCTCCTACATTGCCGCCCAAACCGTTGCCAATCCTTTCGGCGTGGAACAATTCATTGTCAATGCCGAGCAAACTTTTGCCGGCAGCTTTAAAGCCCTCGGCGGCAGCCAAACCGATTGGCAAGTTTCCAATTCTTTCGAGGCCGAAGTCGGCGGCACGCCCGAAACCTTTGAAAAACGGGTTATTGTTACCACCAGCCGCGATTATCAGGGCTTGGAAGCCGTGAAAGCCGCAGGCCGCGCCTTGTCGGAAAAAATCGCAGGCGTTGCGTTTGAAACCTTGCTGGACGCGCACAAAGCGGGCTGGTTGCACCGTTGGGAAATCGCCGACGTGGTCATCGAAGGCAGCGACGAAGCGCAGCAGGGCATCCGCTTCAACCTGTTCCAACTGTTCTCCACCTACTACGGCGAAGACGCGCGCCTGAACATCGGCCCGAAAGGCTTTACCGGCGAAAAATACGGCGGCGCGACCTATTGGGACACCGAAGCCTACGCAGTGCCGCTCTATCTCGCACTGGCCGAACCCGAAGTTACCCGCAACCTGCTGCAATACCGCCGCAACCAACTGCCGCAGGCGCAACACAACGCGCGCGAACAGGGCTTGGCGGGCGCACTCTATCCGATGGTAACGTTTACGGGCATCGAGTGCCACAACGAATGGGAAATCACCTTCGAGGAAATCCACCGCAACGGCGCGATTCCTTACGCCATCTACAACTACACCAACTACACCGGCGACGAAAGCTATCTTGCCAAAGAAGGCTTGGAAGTCTTGGTCGAAGTGTCCCGCTTCTGGGCGGACCGCGTCCACTTTTCCAAACGCAACGGCAAATACATGATTCACGGCGTAACCGGCCCGAACGAATACGAAAACAACATCAACAACAACTGGTACACCAACACCCTCGCCGCATGGGTATTAGACTACACCCGCGAAGCCCTGGCGAAATACCCGCGTCCGGATTTGAACGTGAGCGCCGCCGAGTTGGAAAAATGGGCGGACATCAGCGCGAATATGTACCGTCCGCATGACGAAGAACTCGGCGTATTCGTACAACACGACGGATTCCTCGACAAAGACATCCGCCCCGTGTCCGCGCTTTCGCCCGACGATTTGCCGCTCAACCAGAAATGGTCGTGGGACAAAATCCTGCGTTCGCCCTTCATCAAACAGGCGGATGTCTTGCAAGGCATCTATTTCTTCGGCGACCGTTTCAATATCGACGAAAAACGCCGCAACTTCGACTTCTACGAACCGATTACCGTGCATGAAAGCTCGTTGTCGCCGTGTATCCACGCCATCCTTGCCGCTGAACTGGGCAAAGAAGAAAAAGCCGTGGAAATGTACCAGCGCACCGCCCGCCTGGACTTGGACAACTACAACAACGACACCGAAGACGGCCTGCACATCACCTCCATGACCGGCTCGTGGCTCGCCATCGTCCAAGGTTTCGCCCAAATGAAAACTTGGGGCGGTAAACTCAGCTTCGCACCGTTCCTGCCGAGTGCGTGGACAGGCTACGCCTTCCACATCAACTACCGCGGCCGTCTGATTAAAGTCGCCGTCGGCAAAGAAAACGTCGTCTTCACCCTGCTCAAAGGCGAACCGCTCGATTTGCAGGTGTACGGCAAAGACATCACGCTCAACGGCAGCCACACCGCCGCGTTGGAAAAATAAGGAGGGCGAAAAATGACTTTTACCGCAGTGCTCTTCGATCTCGACGGCGTCATCACCGACACCGCCGAATACCACTACCGCGCATGGAAAAAACTCGCTGAAGAACTGGGCATCGGCATCGACCGCAAGTTTAACGAGCAGCTTAAAGGCGTGTCGCGCGACGATTCGCTCAAACGCATCCTCGCGCACGGCGGCAAAACCGTCGGCGAAGCCGAGTTTGCCGAACTGACCCGCCACAAAAACGACAACTACGTCGAGATGATTCAGGCAGTCAAACCCGAAGACGTGTATCCCGGCATTTTGCCCCTGCTGGAAGCATTGAGGGCAAACGGCAAAAAAATCGCCCTTGCATCCGCCAGTAAAAACGGCCCGTTCCTGCTGGAACGCATGGGGCTGACCCACTTCTTCGACGCCATTGCCGACCCTGCCGCCGTCGCACATTCCAAACCCGCCCCCGACATCTTCCTCGCCGCAGCCGAGGGCGTGGGTGCGGACATCCGCCGCTGCATCGGCATCGAAGACGCAGCGGCAGGAGTAGCCGCCATCAAAGCCGCCGGTGCCTTGCCTGTCGGCGTGGGCAAAGCCGAAGACTTGGGCAGCGACATCGCGCTGGTGTCCGACACCGCCGGGCTGACCTACGCCTACCTGCAAAACGTGTGGGCACAGTCGGGCAGGTAAAACGCGTCAGATAAAGTGTCAAGGAAGCAAAAGACCGTCTGAACAGTGTTTCAGACGGCCTTTTTGCTTTTAGAACAGAATGATAACCAAACTTACGCAACCCTAAAAACCGAATGCCAATTTCTTAACCATGCTATTCAAATTTATTTGAACGATTTTCTCTGACCTGCCAACCTTAACAATCACTATTAAAATGCGCGCCGATGTTTTGCCGCCTTGCGTATGCGGCTTGGGCGACGGCGAGGCTGCATTCGAGCAGGTTACGGTTTTCGTATTCGGACGCGGTGTGCGGCTCGGTTTGGTTTTGCTTCCAAAGCTGCAGTTGGGCAATGGCGCGGCGCAGGCCGGTATCGTTGCGTAGGATGCCCAGATGGCGTTGGTTGAAGGCTTGCAGGACGGGGCGGCTGAATGCGCTTTGGATGCCGTCTGAAAAGATGCCTGCTTCGGAGGAGAGGCTTTCAGACGGCCTTTGGGGCGGTACGGCTTGGAACGCTTGCCCGTCCGCGATGGTTTGGGCGGCAAGCCGAGCGGTAACGACGCATTCGAGCAGGGAGTTGCTGGCGAGGCGGTTGGCTCCGTGCAGCCCTGTGCAGGCGGTTTCGCCTAAGGCGTAGAGTTGTGGCAGGGAGGTTCTGCCGCTGGGGTCGGTTTGGATTCCGCCGCAGGTGTAGTGTTGTACGGGGCGGACGGGGATGGCTTGGCGCGTAATGTCCAAGCCGCATTGGGACAGGCAGTACCGATGGATGGATGGGAAATGCTGACGGACGAACTCTGCGGGTTGGCGGCTGATGTCGAGCGAGACGAAGTCTTGCGTTTGTTTGGCGATTTCGGCAGCGATGGCGCGGGCAACGATGTCGCGCGGCGCGAGTTCGGCGCGGCGGTCGTAATGCGGCATAAACCGCTCGCCTGCTTGGTTACTCAGGATGCCGCCTTCGCCGCGCACGGCTTCGGAAATCAGAAAGGTGCGTCCGTTTTCAGACGGCCTTGCCAAGCCTGTGGGGTGGAATTGGATAAATTCGAGGTTTTCGACTGTACAACCTGCGCGTATCGCCATGGCGATGGCGTCGCCCGTGCATTCGGGCGGCGTAGTGGTGGCGGCGTAAATTTGCCCGAGGCCGCCGCCTGCGAGTACGGTATGGCGGGCGCGGATGCGGTAGGTTTCTTGCGTTCGGCAGTTGAGGACGGTCAGTCCGCACGCCGCGCTTGATTCGGTTTGAATGTCCAACGCCATCTGCCGCTCGCAAACGCGGATGTTCGGGCGGCGGTGTATTTGGGCAATTAGGTTTTGCATGACGGCTTCGCCCGTGTAGTCGGCGACGTGGGCGATTCGGCGGCAAGTGTGCCCACCTTCGCGCGTCAGGTGCAGGTCGTTATTATTTTGGTCGAACGCCACGCCTTGCGCAAGCAGCCATTCGATTGCCGGTTTGCCCTGCGACAGGATGGTGCGGACGGCGGCTTCGTCGCACAAGCCCGCGCCCGCTTCCAAGGTATCGGCAACGTGTTTTTCGATGTCGTCCTCTCCCGACCACGCCGCCGCAATCCCGCCTTGCGCATGACGGCTGGCGGTGTCGTCCAGCCGGTTTTTGCACAAAATGACGATGCGGAACGATTCAGGCAGCGACAGGGCGAGCGTCAGTGCCGCCAGCCCGTTTCCGGCAATCAATACGTCGCAATCGGTTTGCATGGTGTTGTCCTTGTTTGAGAGGTCGTCTGAAACGGCAATATGGACGGCAAATCAGGCGGGGCCCATGCCGTTGAACACATCTTTTTTCTTCAGCCCTGCCGCGAAATCGAGCATACGCTGCAAAGGCAGTTTGGCGGCTTCGCCCAGCTTTCTGTCCAACAGGATTTCGTTGCGTCCGCTTGTCAGGGCGTATTTGATGCCGCCCAGCGAATTCATCGCCATCCACGGGCAGAACGCGCAGCTTTTGCAGCTTCCACCGTTGCCCGCCGTCGGCGCGGCGATAAATTGTTTGTCGGGCGCCTGCTTTTGCATTTCGTGCAGGATGCCCAAATCGGTCGCCACGATGAATTTTTTTTCAGGACGCGATACGGCGGCTTTGAGCAGTTTGCTGGTCGAGCCGACCACGTCGCCCAGTTCGATGACGCTTTGCGGCGATTCGGGATGAACCAGCACCACCGCGTCGAGGTGTTCCGTCTTCAACGCCGCCAGCTCCTGCCCTTTGAATTCGTTGTGGACGATGCACGAACCCTGCCACAACAGCATATCCGCGCCCGTTTCGCGGCGGATGTAGTCGCCGAGGTGGCGGTCGGGTCCCCAAATCAGTTTCTCGCCGCGCGATTTCAGATACGACACGATTTCCAACGCCACCGAAGACGTTACCACCCAATCGGCACGCGCTTTCACGGCGGCGGAAGTGTTGGCGTACACCACCACCGTGCGGTCGGGGTGTTGGTCGCAAAACGCTGAAAACGCTTCTTCCGGGCAACCCAAATCCAAAGAACATTCCGCCTCCAAATCAGGCATCAGCACCGTTTTTTCAGGGCAGAGGATTTTCGCGCTCTCGCCCATGAATCGCACACCCGCCACCACCAATGTACCGGCTTCGTGTTCCGCGCCAAAACGCGCCATCTCCAACGAATCGCCCACGCATCCGCCCGTTTCCAAAGCCAAATCTTGAATCAGCGGATCAACGTAATAATGCGCCACCAAAACCGCGTTTTTCTCCTTCAGCAAGGCCTTGATTTCGTCTTTCAGACGACCTGCCGTCTCGCGGTCGGGCGTGTCGGCAACCTTCGCCCACGCCTGACGGATTTGGCAGGCGGAAGTCGGCGTTTGGATGAGGGGCATATCGTAGTCGAACGAGCGGCGGGCGGCGGTTTGCATGATGTTTCCTTGTAGCTGGTTTTCAGACGGCATGAAGGTTTGCCGTCTGTTTTTCAAACTGTTTTTACATTATGCTCAACTTGAGTATAATATGCAAGGTCGTCTGAAAACAGGTTTGCGATACCGTAAAACCGACCCGCTTCGTTCCGACAAACCGCTTTGGTTTATAGTGGATTAACAAAAACCAGTACGGCGTTGCCTCGCCTTAGCTCAAAGAGAACGATTCTCTAAGGTGCTGAAGCACCAAGTGAGTCGGTTCCGTACCATCTGTACTGTCTGCGGCTTCGTCGCCTTGTCCTGATTTAAATTTAATCCACTATACAATAAAGCCTTTTCCACCCGCAGAAAGCCGAGCATGGATGCCTACCCCGAAGCCGAAGCCCCGCCGCAAAGCATCGTCGAGCTGGTTCCCGTATTGATTGCTGTTACCGACGGCGGCCTGCGGGTATTAACCGTCGCCCAAGGCACGCTCCTGCCCAACGGCCCGCTCTCCCCTCTGCGCAATTCCCTGCAGGCGGGCGTGAAGCTGTGGGTTGCCAAGCAGACTTCGCAGCCTATGGGCTATGTGGAACAGCTTTACACCTTTGTCGATACCCACCGCCGCAACGAACACGGCATGCCCGTCTTGTACGTCAGCTATTTGGGGCTGGTGCGCGAGGCAGCCGACAGCATCCTGCACCCGGATGCGAAATGGCAGGACTGCTACGGCTATTTCCCGTGGGAAGACTTGCGCACCGACGGCGGACAGCGCGACGCCGTCGTCGGCCGACTGCGCATTTGGGCAAACTCGGCGGACACGGAGGAAGTGCGTCAAATGCGGCTCAAGCGCATTCATTTGTGTTGGGGGGTCGAACCGGAAAACTGGTCGGAAGAATACGTTTTGCAACGCTATGAAATGCTGTATGAAAGCGGCCTGATAGTGGAAGCCGCCGAGCCGCAGGCAAACTTCGATTTCGCGCTCACAGGGCAGCCCATGCGCCACGACCACCGCCGCGTATTGGCGACCGCCCTGTCCCGCCTGCGCGCCAAAATCAAATACCGCCCCGTGATTTTCGAACTGATGCCGCCCGAATTCACGTTGCTGCAACTGCAAAACAGCGTCGAAGCCATCAGCGGCAGATTGCTGCACAAGCAAAACTTCCGCCGCCAGATTCAGCAGCAAAACCTTATCGAGCCGTCGGATACCGGCGTATCGGGCAGCAAAGGCCGTCCCGCGCAGCTTTGCCGCTTCCGCGACGACGTCCTGCCCGACAGGCTGATTTCGGACATCGGATTGCCGCTGGGCAGCCGTTAGCCCGTTTTCAGACGACATCAAACGAAGTTTTGCCCATCGGTGCAACATCAATCTTTTTCAACAAAGGAAACCCCATGCCGTCTGAAAACACCCTCTTCCCCCTGCCCGACACCCTGTTGCGCCCCATGGTGGAACAAGCCTTGAGCGAAGATTTGGGCAGGCGCGGCGATATTACGTCCGCCGCCGTTATCGCCCCCGACAAAACCGCCAAACTCTTCCTCGTCAGCCGCGAAGACGGCGTTATCGCCGGCATGGACTTGGCGCGCCTCGCCTTTCAGACGATGGATCCGTCCGTTCGCTTCCAAGCCGAAATCCGAGACGGGCAAGTCGTCCGCGCAGGTCAGACGCTTGCCGCCGTCGAAGGCAACGCCCGCGCGCTGCTCGCCGCCGAACGCACCGCGCTCAACTACCTCACGCACTTAAGCGGCATCGCCACCGCCACCGCGCGTGCCGTTGCCGAAGTCGCCGAATACGGTACAGACATCGTGTGCAGCCGCAAAACCATCCCCCTGCTGCGCGTCCTGCAAAAATACGCCGTCAGGGCAGGCGGCGGCGTGAACCACCGCATGGGCTTGGACGACGCCGTGCTCATCAAAGACAACCACCTCGCCTATTGCGGCAGCATCGCCCAAGCCGTTCGGCAGGCAAAACAGGCGGTCGGAGCATTGACCTGCGTGGAAATCGAAGTGGACACGTTGGCACAACTGGACGAAGCCATCGCAGCGGGCGCGGAACGGATTTTGCTGGACAACATGGACGACGAAACCCTGAAAGAAGCGGCAAACCGCTGCCACACGCAAACCGCCCACCCCCACACCGTCTATTGCGAAGCATCGGGCGGCATCGGCTTCGACCGACTGAAGCGCGTGGCGCAAACCGGCGTGGACGGCATCGCTCTCGGCTATCTGACCCACAGCAGCCGTTCGTTGGACATAGGTTTGGATTTCTTGGCATGAGTTTTAGGGTGTCGGCAGTTGTCTGATATGTCAGACAAGGAACCGCCTAACCGTAATCCGGTTATTGCCTCAAGGAGGAAATGCCGTCTGAAATATTCTTCAGACGGCATTTTTCGTGAAGGTCGTGATGCTTTAGAAAAAACAGCGTTTCAGGCAGGTATTTTGTTTGCCCGACAGCGCGGAGGCATCGGCAGGGCAGGGGAAAGGACGGGCGCGGCAGTTTTATGCCGTCTGAAGATCCGCCTTTTACGCTTGTTTGCAAAAATAGTGGTAAAAGGAACATACAATCCTGTACAATCATATATAAATAATTGATTTATAATATAATTTATAAAGATAATCACAATCATCCATATCTGCCGCCCGTCAATCCGCTTGGCGGGCGGAAAAGGTTTTAGGAATACCGATGAACACAATACCGCTCCACACCATACTCAAACTTATGGCGCATCCCGAACGTATGGCGATACTGCTCCAACTGTTGGACGGCGATTGCAATATTGCCGAGCTGTCCGAATCCCTGTCCATGCCTGCGACAGCGGTTTCCAACCATTTGAGCCGACTGCGCGTGGAAGGTCTGGTGGACTTTACGCGTTAGCACCGCATTATCGAATACCGCCTGATTTCCGAAGACGCGGCAACGATTCTGCAGACAATCCGCGATTTGGAAAACAAACGCGCGGTATAGTGTTAAAATCCTTTCCTTTTGCCGTCTGAACGTTTCAGACGGCATTTTTCGGAAATGTTATGAAAATCACCACTTGGAACGTCAATTCGCTCAATGTGCGGCTGCCGCAGGTGCAAAACCTGCTTGCCGACAATCCGCCCGATATTTTGGTTTTACAGGAACTCAAACTCGATCAGGACAAGTTTCCCGCCGCCGCCTTGCAGATGATGGGCTGGCACTGTGTTTGGAGCGGGCAGAAAACCTACAACGGCGTGGCAATCGTCAGCCGCAGCGCGCCGGAAGACGTGTATATCGGGCTGCCCGCGCTGCCGGACGATCCGCAACGGCGCGTGATTGCGGCAACCGTCGGCGGCGTGCGCGTCATCAATGTCTATTGCGTCAACGGCGAAGCCCTCGACAGCCCGAAATTCAAATATAAAGAACAATGGTTTGCCGCGTTAACCGAATTTGTCCGCGATGAAATGGCACGCCACGGCAAACTGGTGCTGTTGGGCGATTTCAATATCGCGCCTGCCGATGCGGACTGTTACGACCCTGAAAAATGGCACGAAAAAATCCACTGTTCGTCCGTCGAACGGCAGTGGTTTCAAAACCTGCTGGATTTGGGACTGACCGACAGCCTGCGCCAAGTCCATCCCGAAGGCGCGTTCTATACCTGGTTCGACTATCGCGGCGCGATGTTCCAACGCAAACTGGGCCTGCGTATCGACCATATTTTGGTGTCGCCTGCGATGGCGGCGGCGTTGAAGGATGTCCGTGTCGATTTGGAGACGCGCGCGCTGGAGCGTCCGAGCGACCACGCGCCGGTGACGGCAGAATTCGATTGGTAAAAGACCGTGTTTTGATATGGCGTTGACAAGCATTCATATCTTCAAGTGATTCGATAGGATAACTTTCTGCCTGACCGAAAAATAATTGCCTTTCCCTGACAAACAGCCGGAGTCGGCGGATTGTTCAAGCACAGCCTATTTTTCTGAAAAATTTATGAAATCCATAGGGTTAATATCAGATTTTGGAGCAGTAAAATTTATTATGTATATAATCCGGAGCAGAATCAAATATTAAAAACCGGATTTATTTTAGAATGAATAATCAGGCTGCCTTATGTATAGTAATAAATTAATCTCCTTTTTTTCCTATTGCCTTTATTGTGCTATGCAGTTGAGTTTGATGAAACCCAATATAACGACTGTAAAGATGAACCTATGTTATGTGCTGTCAGAATTGATTCTCCCAAAGGCAATAACTATAGTGGATTAACAAAAATCAGGACAAGGCGACCGAAGCCGCAGACAGTACAGATAGTACGGCAAGGCGAGGCAACGACGTACTGGTTTAAATTTAATCCACTATATAAATCTATGTGGTTTGACAATGGCAAGTTAGTATTTATATCCTTTACTAATCAACAAATGGAAAATCAAAGTCGCCCATCTCTAGCGATGTTTATTAGTGATGACAAAATATCCAGTACCGATATTGATGAATTTTTAGCATCTTTCGATCCTGATAAATATCGAATATTTCATGATCCAAGATATAAATTTTTACCTAGTATGTCGAACTCATTGTAATCCTTATTCTCTTTTTGATATTGATAGCAAATATAAACCTGATGAGAAAGATAAAATCTTTTTTTCAATCCCGACAGATAACACAGATTTTTATAAGGGTTTTTATTTAAATAAGGATTATATAGAAGGTATATATCCTAGTAGGCATAATGGCAGCTATTACAAAATATAGTGGATTAAATTTAAACCAGTACAGCGT